>DFYN01000122.1:1400-8417 GCA_002383615.1 Anaerolineaceae bacterium UBA4081 | reverse complement strand
GTGTGTGTCCACTTAAAACCGACTGCCAGGCATTCGCATTAGGGGTGCAAGAACAGCGCCCCGTCCGGGTAGCACGTCCCAAGATTCCAGAGATGATTGTGACCGCCGCAGTCATTTTTCGTGACGAAAAGGTGCTTATCGCCCGCCGTCCATCCAAAGGCTTGCTGGGGGGTATGTGGGAGTTTCCGGGCGGCAAAGTGGAAGATGGCGAAAGTCTTGCGGCAGGATTGCAGCGCGAAATCCAGGAAGAGCTGGGCGTGGAAGTTTCTGTGGGTGACCCGCTGGGGATTTTTAGGCACGCCTACACGCATTTCAAAGTCGTCCTGCATGCCTTCTATTGCCAGGTGGAGCAGGCAGAGCCGCAGCGATTGCATCATGAGGCGTTAATTTGGGTAGCGCCGGCTGACCTGGGGGAATACCCAATGGGAAAAATTGACCGGCAGATCAGCCAGAAGCTCCTGGAGAATTAATCGCTATCATCCAAGATGAAGTACAATCCTTAAAACGGTTAATCTTGCGGATGCCCCATGGATACATACTCTCTGGCAAGACTCAAAATGGTGGCTGAACAAGTGGAAGCCCGCGGCGTGCACAACCCACGGGTGTTGGCTGCCTTGCGCACCGTTCCGCGTCATTTATTTGTACCCCCTTCCGTTCAATCGCAGGCTTATGAGGATTATCCTCTTCCAATTGGTCATGGTCAAACACTATCACAACCCTATATAGTGGGTTTGATGACTGAATTGCTCAACCTGAAGGGGTCAGAGTCTGTCCTGGAAATAGGCACAGGTTCAGGCTATCAAACCGCCGTCCTGGCATGCCTGGCGCACCGTGTTATCACCATTGAGCGTATCCCTGCATTATTTGAACAGGCTCAAATTATCTTCAACCAACTCAATATCTGCAATGTAGAATGCCTGTGCGAAGATGGAAGCCTGGGTTGGCAACCGGTTTCCCCGTATGACGCCATCCTGGTTACTGCCGCAGCGCCGAAAGTGCCGCCGCCCCTGCTTGACCAACTCATGCATGGGGGCAGGTTGGTCATACCGGTTGGCGATCGCTGGTCCCAAACGCTGCAACGCTGGACCAGGGAGGGTGATAAATACATCTGCGAGGATATCCTGCCGGTCGCTTTCGTACCCTTGCGCGGTGTGCATGGCTGGCAAAACCCGGCAGACAACGACCAACCTTGATGTCTACGCTACGCTTCATCAGGTGACCAACGCCCGGCTGCCTTCAGCACCTCTAAGGCTTCCAGGGTCACCCAGGGGTTCATCGCTTTTCCTACGCTGCCCCATGCTACGGCTGATCGACCGGACACATCCCGAGTTGTGACTGTGTACAACCGGTCGTCGGCTGGGAAACCCCCATCCGCCAGTTGGCGGGATTCAAGCCAATCCAAGCCGTCTTTACAGCGCGGGTCAGCCAGGTATCCACATTCCGCCATCATCTTGAGCGCACCCAGAATGTCGTAGCGCCAGTAGTGCGGATAACGCAGGTGCATAAAATCCAGCGACATGATAGACCCATCGCGCAGGCGGTGGAATAATCGCCGCTTGAGGAACAATTCTGCACAACGGTCAACTGCCTGCCGGGCGCTGCCATTTCCCTTCTGTTCCGCATATAAGTGCAGCGCACGCATCGGCAGCCACGACTCATGGTAAGAGGATTGCACCACCTCTGGACGACGGTCGCAGTTCCAACCCCCATCTTGCCACTGCCATTTTATCAGCCTGGCAGCTAATTCATCACAACCATCATTGCCTAAACCGAAAGTCAGGAGAGCCCACAACGCATAGGCTTCTTGTGAGGTGCACCGTCTCACTCTCCCTTCAATCGTCCGGATGTTTTTTAGATGCTCATCACCCAATAACCATTCCAGCTCTTGCGCACCTAAGGGTAGCAATTCGGGCGACTCACCTGGATATCCCAGGTCAGCCAGTAATGCCAACACCCAGTGCCCGCCCTGCCACTTCTGGTAGGGATGCCATGGCAGCCTTCCAACAGCATCGCGCCCGTCCAAAAACGCCTGCGTCCGCGGACAAGTCCGCATGGCTTGTTGCAGCACTTGCATCGCTTGTGAGTCAGGGTCTTCTCCCATGAGCCGCACACGCACACCCCATTCCATGAACGGGTCATCCACTTCCAGTAGTTTTGCGATTACAGGCTGCATGATGCCCTCCGCAAGCACATGATACATTTACGTTTGATAAAGAAAAACCCGGGCAAATACCCGGGTTCGTGATTACACACGTGTAATGGAGATAAAGATGGTTGGCTTTCGCCGTGTCTCACTGTAAATGTAAGATCCCAGCGCTTGCTCAAGGTCTTTTTGTGCATTACCGTTGGCGCGGCTAAGGGTATCCCCAATCACGCGCCGTGCACCTGCCATAACCGCATCAGCGTCTTTGAACGCCAACCCGCGGCTGGTGACCTCTGCTTGACCAATAATGCCGCCAGAATACCGATCTACCGCGACCTGAACCATGATAATGCCTTCGCGGGCTAAAAGCTCACGTTCCCGCATCACCTCTGGATCTACGTCACCGCCACCTGAGGAGTCAATAAACACTGAACCGACCGGAACGCGTCCAGCAATTGTCATTTTGCCATTCTCAAATTCAACAATCTGACCATTCTGGATAATCGCAATATTCTCGTCTGCCACACCCACTTGTCCTGCCAGAAAAGCGTGACGCTTTAACATACGCAGTTCACCATGGATGGGAATAACATACTTGGGGCGTACCAATTGCAAGAGCAATTTCATTTCTTCCTGGCTGGCATGTCCGGAAACATGCACAGGTGCAATCGCTTCGTAGACAACATCTGCACCGCGTTCAAACAGGCGGTTGATGGTGCCGTAAACGGCTTCTTCATTACCCGGAATGGGGTGTGAAGACATCACAACGGTATCGCCTGACTTTATTTCCAATCCGCGATAGGTGCCGTTAGACAGTCGTCCCAGGATGGAAGAGGGTTCGCCCTGGGAACCGGTGCACATGATGACCACATCGCGGTCCTTCATGTTCAGCGCCTCATCCATGCTGACCACCAGGGTTTCAGGGAAGGTGATATAGCCCAAACTTCGAGCCATTTTCATATTGTCCACCATGCTGGTACCCACAAAAGCTAATTTGCGGTGGCTGCGTTCGGTGGCTTCTGCCACCTGCTGCATACGCGAGATTAGCGACGCAAAGGTTGCCACCAGGATGCGTCCCTTGGCTTTACGGAATACCTGGTCAAAACCTTCTTCAATCACTCGTTCAGAAGGCGTCCAACCAGGGTTGACAGCATTGGTGGAATCTGCCAGCAGCGCCAACACACCGCGCTGAGAGAACTCAGCCAGTTTGGCATAATCTGTCGGCCAATCGTCAACCGGCGTGTGATCAAACTTATAGTCTCCCGAATGGACGACTAAACCGGCAGGCGTGGTAATTCCCAAACCAACCGCATCAGGGATGGAATGGCAGACGTGAAACAATTCGACGCTGAATGCCCCGACGACAATCTTGTCACCCGCTGACACGACATGTATTTCTGCGCGGTTTGCCATACCGCGGCGGTTGAGTTTTACCTCAATCAGACCAGCAGTCAGTTTGGTAGCATAGATCGGAGCCTGAATCTCAGCCATTACATGGTGAATAGCGCCAATATGATCTTCATGACCATGGGTGATGAAGATGGCACGAATGCGATCCTTGTTTTGGCGTAAATATTCAATGTCTGGGATGATGTAATCAATGCCCAACATTCCATTATCTGGAAACATCAGACCTGTATCAACAACGATTAAATCGTTGCCATACTCATACACCATCATGTTGCGACCAACTTCGCCAAGACCGCCAAGCGGAATGATCCGCAGGGGATGGTTTTTCATAAATACCTCTATTTATTTTTAGATTTCAAACCGTCATTTGACGGAATAAGTTCAAGTTAATAAAACATTCCGGCGGGATAACCCAACCGGAGTGGATGATATCGTCATGATTGCACAAAAGCTTATCGTTTCGATCTACACAACCCCCGGTTGGAAACCGGTTCTATTACTGTAACAGTCAAAATTCTATCACACTATGCACCGGATGTCAAAGCCGATTGGCGTCCTAAATGTGCGTCCTATAACTGGCTGCATCTCAATTATAATACCTACCATGAAGTCTTTCCTGCGTATCTACCTGATCATTGTGGTATTACTGGCAGCGCTACCCTTCCCCATCCAGCCTGCGCATGGGCAAAGTGCATTGGTGGATGTCTACGCCATCATCGATCGGATGAATGCCCTGCGTGTGGGGAATGGCTACCCTGCCCTGGTAATTGACGACACATTGATGTACACCGCCCAAGTGACGGCAGAGATAATGGCAGCCAATGGAGCCTGCTCCCACTTAGGAAATGTCCGCGGGCGGGTGGCTGCAGCAGGGTATGGCAATGGCGAAACCGTCTTTGCCACCGAGAACATCGCCTGCGGTTACTTTGACCTGGACGGCATCTATGTGGCATGGAATGACCCGGACCATATGCTGCCAGCCACGACCAGTTGGTACAAAAACATCGGAGCAGCCGTGGCTTTGTCAGCAGAAGGCTACCCCTATTACGTCCTGCATGCTGCCTACATCGCCGGCGGTCTGGCAAACCCCACTCCTTTACCAGGTGCACCGACGCAAATCCCCGCACAATCCATTTCGCAGTACATAGCGCCGGTCACCATCGCCACACCGCGCTCGGATGGCTATATCGTTCATCAGGTTGCCAGCGGTCAATCGCTATGGTTGATTGCCATTGCCTACGGCGTCAAAATTGCTGATATTATCTCCCGTAATGCCCTTCCCGAAACCGACACAACCATCTATGTTAATCAGAAACTGGTCATCGACGTTGTGCCCACATATACCCCCAGTCCGGAACCATCTATAACCCCGACGGTCTTGCCCCATACACCGACACCTAAACCCACCCTAATTCCTTCTCCAACCGCATCGCTTACCCCGACCTTCACTGCCACACCAGCGATATTGCTACCAAAACTGGATGGCGGACGACGAATGGCAGGATGGATCTTGCTGGGTATCTGCGTCGTTGGACTGGCGCTGGTCGTTTTAGGCGCCTTCTTGCGCAAGCCTCCGACAGAAAATTAATCCATCCATAAGGAAAACAAAAAGGCAGGTCAACCGACCTGCCCTTTTTACTCATCTAGGTCAACACCTAACGAGGGTATCCGGTGCCTTCGATGTAATTTTCCAGGCTGCGGATCATCGATTCTTTATCATCGATAATTTCTCGAACGACATCGCCAATGGAGATGACGCCGACCACCTTGCCGCCCTTGACCACCGGCAGGTGACGAAAGTGGTGGGTACTCATCAACTCCATGCATTCAATGATATAAGTTTCGGGTTTAACTGTAATCACCTCACGCGTCATATACGCATCTACAGGCGCATCTAGTTTGCAGGCTCCATAATTTGCGACAGCCCGCACAAAGTCCCGCTCTGAAACGATGCCCACCAACACATCCTCCTCCATCACCAACAGGGCACCGATATCTTTGGCTGCCAGTTCCGCCAAAGCGTGTTTGACTGTATCAGTAGGGGCAACCGCCCAAACATCATCACCCTTGGATCCCAACAAATCCTTTACAGTGCTCATCCTGTCTCTCCTTATTCATTTTCAGTTGAAACGGTTGAAAACACAACCCTTCAGAGCCTAAATATGCCATCACCAACAAGTGTCAGGTTGGTAATCTATTATTGCATAATTGGATAGTAAAAGTCAATATTGGATATCCTTATCCGATTATTAAGTTGAATATCCAATTTACTTGTGCCAAATATCATTTACTTTATAAAAAGGTCTCTCTATAATCATAGGCAGGAGACCCATAAAATGAATAAATCCCGTACGCTCACAATGCTCGTTTGTCTTGTCATGGTCGCCCTGGTATTGGGTGGTTGTAATGCCAAACCAGCCAACCCCGACCTCATCTTAGCAACCACAACCTCCACGCAAGACTCAGGGTTGCTGGATGTACTGATCCCCGCTTTTGAAAAACAATCCGGGTACGTCGTCAAAACTGTTGCCGTTGGCACCGGTCAGGCGCTCACGATGGGCGAGGAGGGCAACGCAGATGTCCTTTTGGTGCATGCCCCAGCCAGTGAAGTNNGACTTCATCATCGTCGGACCAGCAGATGACCCGGCTGGTGTTGCCAATGCCGCCACGACCCTGGATGCCTTCAAAGCAATCTACAACAACAGCGCTATCTTTGTATCCCGCGCAGATGACTCCGGAACCCATAAGATGGAGCTGGGATTATGGAAGAAAACTGAACTTGACCCTGCCGGACAGGCATGGTACCTGGAAGCCGGACAGGGCATGGGCGCCACCCTGCGCATCGCCTCTGAAAAGATCGGCTATACCCTCACCGACCGCGCCACCTATTTGGCAAACAAGGATTCCCTGCAGCTCGCCATCTTGTTTGAAGGGGATAACGCACTCCTCAACATTTACCACGTGATTGTGGTCAACCCCGAACTGCACGCCAACATCAACCTGGCAGGCGCACAGGCATTTGCCAAGTTTATGATTGCCAAAGATACCCAGGCTACTATTGCCGAATTTGGTGTCGATAAATTTGGAGAGCCTCTGTTCTATCCAGACGCGGATAAAACAGATGCCGATTTCGGTCTACCCGAAGTCAAGAAATAAGGGTAGAAAGATATCCTGAACAATCCTTCCCCGGTGAGCGAAACCCGGGGAAGTTTTTTTACCGCTAATATATCCTGCTAAATTACAGGTTTTCCTAATCCCACTTAAGCATTTTCTGCCGCTCTTCACCCCANNCGGATGGCATCCCGGATGCCTTGTTCAATGGGAAGTTCTGCCTTCCAACCCAACAAGCGCAGCGCAGTATCTGCATTCGCAAACGCCCCTGCCACATCGCCGGGTCTCGGTGGCGCGGTCCGCTTGGGTAGCGGTGAGCCCCACACCTTTTCAAAAGCAGTCAACAGTTCCAT
>DFYN01000122.1:0-1303 GCA_002383615.1 Anaerolineaceae bacterium UBA4081 | reverse complement strand
GGCAACCTGCCCTGGGCAGTGTCCACCAATTTGCCGACAATATGGGTGGGTTCCTTGACATGAATCCCTGAACGCATCTTGGGGTCGGCGCCAATTGGATTGAAATAGCGCAACGCAATCCCCTGCATGCCATACGCCGCGCAAAAATCACGCAGAATTAATTCCATCATCAATTTCGTCCGCGAGTAGGGGCTGTTGGCTTTGAGCGGTGATTCTTCAGTAACCATAAAGCCTGGGACTGCGTCATACAGCGCCGCCGACGAACTGAATACCAGTTTTTTGCAGCCCAGGTCATTCAGGTTATGGAACAATTCCAGTGATTTGGAGACATTATCTGTGTAGTATTCATATGGCATCGAAACCGATTCGGGTACCACAATCAGGGCAGCACAGTGGACGGTGGCAGCAATATCCGGATGGTCGCGGAAGATGGCTTCAAGCCCAACCCGGTCGGCGATATCCATTTCATAAAATATCCGACCTTTGGTAAATTCCCGCCGCCCGGTAATCAGCGAATCCAGAATAACCGGCGTGTGACCGGCATCCTCAAGCGCTGACGCGATCGTGCTGCCGATATAGCCTGCCCCACCTGTAATCAGTACCTTCATTTAGGTCCTCCGTCGTCTTATGGCGCTGGACAAGCCAAATCGGCTTGCACGGTTGCCATTGTGTTTGTTTTTTCAGCCGTTGGTTGCGTGTTGGCATCTATCCGCGCCCAGAGTCGGCATAACACCGGCTGCATCAGCGGCGTGATTGCCAGCGTTTTGCGACTGACCTCCAGCGCATCTGACCAGCGACCGACGTGGGCATACCCTTCAATAAAGGGCAGCCGTTCTGCCGGGTCATTAGGTGAATCTTCCAGGCTGAATGCCACATCACCCAAATCCGCCACCTGCTGCCAGTCACCATTCTGCCGTGCCAGGTCTGCCGTTTCAAAATAATAACACCACTGGTGNNGGGACAGGTTGGACAGGGCAGCCGCGTCCCGCATCAATGGCGTGAGCATACCATTGACTCCCTCGACCTCCGCATCCAACACCCGCAGGCATGCCGGCGGGGCATAATATACTGCAACGCTCTGCGAACTGTTACCGGTGAATGAGGCTGCCAGGTAATCCTGCTTGACCACCAGACCCGCTTTAAGTTGGGGCAGGGTCGTGTTTTGGCGCACAGTGGCGTAATACCACAGGTACGACATCTCTGTACGGGTGTTGCCGTCTGCATAAACCCAGTTGAGCGGCGCAGTCAATGAGTTATCACTCCAGTGAAGCATGGGTAAATCATTGGAAATGACAATCGTGCC
>DFYN01000165.1:9609-12224 GCA_002383615.1 Anaerolineaceae bacterium UBA4081 | reverse complement strand
CCAGGGATTGGATGGTGGATGAACCCGGTCGCTGCATCAGGTGGAAGGTGTTCATGACAATACCCTGCACCCCGCAAGCTTCCAAATCGGCTGCATCAGCAGCACGCACAATGCCATAGGTTGCATCCGGCAGGTAAACCGGGAAGCGCAGGGTGCCGTGCGCCAGGCTCAGGTCTGAAAGGGGTGACATGCAGGGTTAGTCATCCGCCGGCATCGTTCTAAAGACTTTATCCCACAGGGGTGATGAAACGCCGAAGCGGGCATCGGGAGTTTTGTAGTGGTGCTTCAGGTGGTACTGGGTGAGGTACTTTCCAATACCAGCCCGCATGGGAAAGTGGTGGGTGGCATAGTGGATCAGGTCGTAAGCCAGATATCCCAACATAAAGGATGCGAACAGCGGATTTAACCACCCTGGAGCTTTGAGGAGGACAGTCACGACCAGATAAAACAGCCCGTAAAACAGGGCAGCCATCGGAATGCTGACTACGGGTGGCATGACCAGGCGGGTTTTATCCTTTGGCTGGGTATGGTGGATGCCATGGAAAAGGAACACTATCCGTTTTCCAAACTCACCCTTTGGGTGGTAGTGAAACACAAAACGATGGAGGGTGTACTCTGTCAGCGTCCAAATAAATAAACCAATCACAACGGCAATGGGAATAATCCACAGGGGTTGGGTAGTTTGGAACGCCCGGTAAAAGAAAAAGACAATCACTGGCAGCCAAATAATTGTAACGGTGATGGGAGAGATGTGGGTGAAAAATTCAAGAAAATCAGACTTAAAGAGACGAATGGATTCTTTTTCATGGACAATGTGTTGGCGGGGCATGTTTTAGCTCCTAAAATTGAGAATAATAGATACCTTTATTGTAACCTTTTTACCCAAACGGGCAACCTGGAGGGCATCATTATCAACAATGATGATTTTTTTATAACTTTTGATAGATAGCAACAAAAAAGGGGGATGTTATAATTTTTTCAATAACAAACTCACCTTTCAGTAGATGGAGTGTCGAAAATGCTCAAACACCGAATTGCACTGGTGACCGACAGTACCTGCGACTTGCCAGCAGGGCTGAAACACCAATATGAAATATTTGTCGTACCAATAAATGTGATTTGGGACGGTAAGGAGTACCGTGATGGCATTGACCTTGAGCCAGTGGAATTTTATAACCGCCTGGCGGTAGATCCGCAATTACCCACGACTTCCCAACCCTCACCAGAGGTTTTTAAAACAACGTATGAGACTGCTATTCAATCTGGCGCCGAAGAAATTGTGGTGATTTGCATCAGCAGCGCGATGAGCGGCACGCTCACCTCAGCGCGGCAAGCTGCTGAAAAGTTTGATATCCCAATTCATATTGTGGATAGCAAATCCAACTCTATGAGCCTCGGGTTTCAAGTATTGACGGCAGCACGCGTACGCGAGCAAGGTGGCAGCGCAGAGGAGATGGTTGCGGCAGCTAACCGGGCAAGGCAAAGCATGGTGTATATCGTTGTACTGGACACGATGAAATTCCTCCAACGCGGCGGGCGAATTGGGTCAGCGACTGCCTTCCTGGGTGAGATATTACAGATTAAACCGCAGATTCGGGTCAATCATGAAACTGGCACGGTCGAGCCAGGCGAGAAGACACGCACCCGGCGAAAAGCCCTCGAAGTTCTCTATCAAAATTTCTTTGAAGCTATAAAAGTCAAGGGTCCATTGCACATTGCAGTCTTACATAACAACGCAGAAGCTGAGGCAAATGCGATCTTGGAGCGAATCCGGGCAGAAATTGCGCCGGTGGAACTATTCCTGTCTATTGTATCGCCTGTTCTGGGGGTTCACACCGGACCAGGCGCAGTTGCCATCTGCGGTTACTCGGAAGACTGACAATCGCACACTTCGCCCCATCCAATTGGATGGGGCTTTTTTTATTGCCTGTGAATGGTACAATCGAGCCAGAAGGCGGTGTATGATGTTTGTATTCCTCTCAAAATTCTTACCTCTTTTGATCTATCCTGCAGGTCTGATGGCAGTCTTACTGATAGCCAGCCTTGTCTTGCGGAAGAAACGGCGCTGGCAAACCACGTTGACCTTAATTGCGCTGGCTGTGTTATGGCTGGCAGGCAGCCGCTGGGTGGCGCAACCCCTGGCGCGCTCACTTGAATGGCAATATCTCCCGCCTGCATCCCTAACGGCAGATCAGGTGGTGGTTGTGTTGGGCGGTAGCACTGAGCCGGCGGATTATCCGCGCACCCAGGTGGAAGTCAACGCCGCTGGCGACCGTGTATTGGCAGCTGTTGTCCTCTATCGCACAGGTACGGCTAAGCACATCCTGCTGAGCGGCGGCAGCATTGATTGGCTGCAAGAGCGCGGGACCACTCCGGCTGATGAGATGAAGAACATGATGCAGGCTTTGGGTGTTCCTCAAAATGCGCTCTGGATTCAGCCGCAGTCCCAGAATACATACGAAGACGCGTTGTATTCGTGTGAAATGCTCAAGGATAACGGCGTTCAGCAGGCAGTGTTGGTAACCTCAGCCATGCATATGCCGCGCTCGGTGGCGTTGTTTGCAAAACAAGGTTGTGATGTCATTCCGTATCCGGTTGATTACACTATTACAGAG
>DFYN01000165.1:5134-9566 GCA_002383615.1 Anaerolineaceae bacterium UBA4081 | reverse complement strand
TAAGGCGTTTGTTATGAATGACGAAACGGACTAAAATGATGGATATGGTCGTGCATGAATTTACAATATTGCAATTGTTGAAAAGTTGACCTCCATGGTAGATATGATCACCAGAAAGAGAGAGCGGCATGAACGGTTCAGAGGTTGTCTCGCATGCGCAGGAACTTATCCGAAGTGGCAAGAAGCTTGAGGCGCGCAACTTACTAACCCAACTATTGAAGGCAGACCCGCGCAACGTGCCAGCCTGGTTATGGCTGGTTGAAACGCTTGATACAGATGACATGCGCCTCCAAGCCCTCCAACAATGTGTACGCCTTAATCCCGAACACCCGGCTGCCCAAAAAGCTTTGACCCTGTTTGAAGCACGGATTACGCCAAAACAAGAGTCGCCTGAACCTGCGATTGAGGAGCGGCTGTCAGAAAGCCTGCCTACGGCTGAAGAGGAAATTACCCCCTTTGTANNNGACGAAGCACCACTGGCAGAATCAGCCGAGGTCGAAGATTCGCCTGCTCCGGATTTAAGTATTGCCTCACCAGATGCCCTGGATGAGGCTTTTATGCCAGGCTCAGGTCGTCCGGGGCTAGAACCTGAACCCGAACGGGAATGGGCACCCCTAAAAGAAGAACCGCAACCAGTGATTGAACGTGTGCCTGCCCGCCCGGGTGTTGTGCCTGCTCGTCCTGCACCAGTCCTAGCCAAGACACCTAAAGCAAATCCACGCCTGAAATTACCGGGGTGGCTGATCGCGCTCATCATCATTGTTGATTTAGCCTTGTTGAGCATTATGATTTGGCTCATCATTACATCGATGGGATAACAAAGTGACTTGCTCTGGTTTGCATCCATACTTAAATCTGCACGAAAAACTTGTTTAGGAGGAAATAATGGGAGCTGATGTAAGTTCCATACCGAAAGTCCAGCGGCGCAGTCTCTGGATGTCAATCATCAATTCCTTCATTGTGTTGGCAGTTTTCCTGCTGCTGGCATATGGAATTGAATGGTTGGTCAAACCAACCTTCACCCCGTTTTGGTTGTTAGTTACTGGCATCCTCATGGCACTTATCCCAGCGGCGGCGTGGATATTTTTCTTTTACCGCCAGGACCAGCGCGAACCAGAACCGAAAGGCATGGTCCTGCAGGTTTTTATATTAGGTGCATTATTAGCGGCAGCAGTCGGTATTCCCTTGCTGGACAGGGTGTTTAATGTCACCAGTTGGGTGTTTACCAACACCCTCACCCATATTCTGGGGGGAATCCTGGTGATAGGTTTTACCCAGGAATTTCTAAAATTGGTCGCCGTACGTTTTAGCGTGTATGACTCACCGGAGTTCGATGAGCGTACAGATGGCATCATCTATGCGACTGCAGCAGGATTGGGTTACGCAACCATCCTGAATATGGCTTTCATTGTCAATTCGGGCGGCGTCAACCTGGGCATGGGTGCGATCCGGGTGGTGTTGACCGCCCTGGCGCAGGCAAGTTTTGCTGGAATTACAGGTTACTTCCTCAGCAGTGAAAAGCTGGATAAGCGTCCGGTTTGGTGGCTGCCGTTGGGTTTAGTCATTGCAGCTGTTCTAAATGGTTTATTTTTCTTCCTATATGGAACCCTTACTCGTCCATCAATCTCACTGGCGGGTGGTCAGGTGAACCCCTGGTGGGGTCTCATCCTGGCAATTGTAATCGCCGGGGCTACTACCGGAATTCTTTCCTGGCTGATTCAGCGCGATCAGGTACGTAAACAGGTGGAGGCTTAACATGTTCAAAATAGATTCTGGCTTCTCTCCTGTCTGGTCAGTGATGATTGCACTGGCAATCACGCTTGTGGCGCTCGGCGGAGGCTATATGCTTTGGCAATCTGTCCATGCACCATCCGAAGTTGTGGAACAGGCTGGCATTAGCGCTGCAATTCCATCCGGATGGCTGGTTCAAAAGGGTATAGCAGGCGAAGAACGCATCATGACGGCTGCTAATCCCCTGCAACCCCACTTAGCCTACCAGATCCTTCGCTATCCGACCGGTGAAGGAATGGCGGTGGCAGACGTGGTAGCCAACCGAAACCTGGAGCGAGCGCTCAAACTCAGTTCTTATCGTGTACTGGACCAGATTGATGTTGTCATTGGCGGGCGGAATGCTTCCAAAGTTCATTTTGCTTATGTGGATGCTTCTGCAATTGCCAGTGTCCCGGTCGTCTTGGAAGGCGTGGACTATTACTTTTACCAACCTGGTGAGGTGATTGTGGTGAGNNCCGTGTCATTTAGTGCAGGAGGTGCAAAATGAGAAACAGTCGCCTCAAATTAATATCAGGGCTGTTGGTGTTAATGCTTACGCTGCTGGCATGCGGAACACCTGAAGTAACCCAGACAGCTGCGCCTACCTTGCCAGTCCTCCCGACTCCGGTTCCTGCAACTGGCGACAGCACGGGAGAGGTTAATAATCTGACTCGTGAACAGCGCTCGTACCTGGCACATGCCACCGTACGAATTTGGGGTGTGAAGCAAACTGCGGGTGGTTATCAGAAGATGTACCACGGTTCTGGAACAATAATCTCAGCCGATGGGTTAATCCTCAGCAATTGCCATGTGGTCGACCCTGTGGCGATGGGGTACCCCGAGCAATATCGCCCCGATGCGCTGATTATTGAATTGGTGCAAACAGAAGACAAACCCCCTGTTGCCATGTTCATTGGCGAAGTCCTGGCGATTGACCCGACCCTTGATTTGGGCGTCATTCGGGCAGGTCGAACCATGGATGGTGCAACAGTCAGTCCAAACTCGCTCAATTTGCCATATGTGCAAATTGGTAACTCGGATGAGGTTCGCTTTGGCGACCCGCTGTTCGTTTTTGGTTATCCAGGGATTGGCGGGGAGACGATTACTTATGCAACCGGTAACGTCTCTGGTTTTGATTCTGAGAATCCGGTAGGCGACCGCGCCTGGATCAAGACAGATGCAACCATCGCGGGAGGTAACTCCGGTGGGCTGGCGTCTAATACGTCTGGACAAATTATCGGCGTGCCCAGCCAGATTGGGGTGGGTTCATCAGAAACGACAGTTGATTGCCGCCGCATTGAAGACACCAATGGTGATGGTCAGATTGATAATAGCGACTCTTGCATTCCCACTGGCGGTTTTATAAACGGTATTCGCCCGGTGAACTGGGCTTTGCCGCTCATTCAGGCTGCCCAACAGGGACGTGCCTATGTCAGCCCCTATGGCTCAGTGGCGGGTGGATCAGTTGGTGGCAGCGGGTCAGGCAACGAGTCCTTGAGATTGGTCGGGTGGTCGGAGACCATCGATAATAATTACTGCCCTGTCAATCCATCCAACAATCAACCCTCAGGGATCAAAGAACTAAATGCGGTTTTCAGTTATTCCGGTTTTACCCCGGGGCAGAATGTCGGTATGCGCTGGACGGTCAATGGTGAAGACCTGGGGTTGGACCAGTGGGCTTGGGATGGCAGTGAGTCAGGCAGCTGCTATTCCTTGTACTTGACCAATGGCGGCGATGCCCTTCCAGATGGTTCATACTCGTTGGATGTCTTTGGCTCTACGGGTAATTCCTTGATCCATGCAGAAGCTGCCATTGGTGGCAGCGGCACGGGTGGCGGAGTGACAGGTGGCGGGGTAACCCTCACAGGAACAATTACGGACGCCAATACAGGTAGAGGCATTGCAGACATCCTTGTCGTGATATTAATTCCAGGTGTGGATACGGACGACTGGCTGAATAACCCCACGGATGCAGATGTTTTCTCCTTCACACAAACAAATACTCAAGGTGCGTTCCAAATTGCAGACGAATTAACCCGTGGGCAAACTTATGGTGTTGTGATTGGCAATCCTGAAACGGGTTACCAGACGACCACTGGTTATCTCAACATTAAAACAGACTCCGAAAGCATGCTCAAATTGGATGTAGAATTAAACAAGTAACAATTACCAATTGTGAACAAACCCGCACCGTTTTGGTGCGGGTTTTTGTTTGCAAGGTTGTAAGGTAGATTTGGTGGATTGTTAAGCGTTAGAAAAGGCTGATAGCATACAATGAATGTAGAATAATAAAAATTCGACGCAAATTAAACCCGATGACCGATTCTTTGTTAGTCCTATGTAAGGACAAGACCCCCCTGCTATCATTGCTGCAGCAATTAGAAGTGGGTGGATATTCTGTTGAGGTTTGGACGGATGTATTTGCTGCTTCACGAAAAATTCAGGAGGGGGTTTTTTGTTGCCTGTTGGTCGCACCTGATTGGCCGCATGCAGAAGATACAGCAGCCGGATTGCGCCAGTCAGGATACGTGGTGCTGCGACTTTCCGAAAACACCAAAGATATAGACGCGATTCCTTTATCTGTCCCAGCAGATGCTTTGAGTTCTTTTGTTCGCCTTGCGATTGCATGCCAGACAATTGAAAATGCCAATCGAGACCAAAA
>DFYN01000165.1:0-5070 GCA_002383615.1 Anaerolineaceae bacterium UBA4081 | reverse complement strand
GAACAGTACAAAGCCATCCGTGCTCAGACACGCCGACGGATGGAAGGTGAGAGCAGTACTTACACCATCCAATTTGATTTGAAGGATGGTTCAGTCCGCTACATGCGAGTAACTGCCTCACCTCTCATGGATCCTAAAGGTGGGTTTAAAGCATCCCTGGATATCTTACAGGACATATCTGGCGAGGTGACATCACGGCAATTAGTGAGTTCGCAGCGTATGTTGACTGATGCCTTCAGCAACACGGCTGCTCTATTAACGAGCACCTTAGATATCAACGAGGTATTTGACCGCATTTTAATTAATGTGGAATTAGTTGTTCCACATCCTGCTGCCAACATTATGTTGATTGAAAACGACCTGGCAGTGATAGTCAGGCACAGAGGATACGGTGAGCATGGCTGGGGAGCGATGTTGGACGACACTACTGTGCCTTTGAAAGACGCACCTTATTTACAAAAAATGATTGCCTCAGGCGAAGGCGTCTTTATACCGGATACAGCAGTGGCAAAGGGTTGGCGGTTGCGCGATTCGTCCAAATGGTTACGTTCGTATGTCGGTACGCCCATCCATATTAAGGGCGAGGTCATCGGATTCCTCAACCTGGACAGCGACCAACCTGGTTACTTCAAAGAAGGTGATACTGAACGACTGGCTGTCTTTGCAGACCAGGCTGCTATTGCCATTGAGAATGCTCGCCTGTACAGTGAAGTGCAACGATTGGCGGTTTGTGACGATCTGACGGGTTTGTTTAATCGGCGGGGATTGTTTGAGTATGGCAATCGGGAAATCGAACGGGCTATACGTGAGGATAAGCCAATTGTCCTGGCTTGGTTGGATTTTGATTTCTTCAAACGGATAAATGACGCGTTCGGTCATGATGTAGGCGATTCGGTGCTACAACAGACTGCCCGATTGTGCAGGCGAAGTTTGCGTGCCTCCGATTTGATTGGACGCTATGGGGGGGATGAATTGGTTATTGTGCTGCCGAACACGGATATCGATACTGCTTTTAAGGTATGCGACCGGCTGCGCGGCATCATAGCAGATACACCCTTTGTGGCTGGGGATTCGGAAGTCCACCTGACAGTCAGTATAGGCTTGGCAGCCTTGCGGCGTGGCAAACCTGAACTGGGAGATATGTTGAACCGGTCCGACCATGCCATGTACTCGGCAAAAGCTGCCGGGCATAATTGTGTGTTTATTGACCCGTTGTAAAGCCAAAACATCTGAGGCTGGGCATTACCGTTTTCGTAATGCACTGATTCCAGCCGCAAGCAGACTGAAAATTACACCGCTACCTGCGATGAACAGCGCTTGAACCAAATAAAGCAAAGATAACAGCGCAAGGGTCATTTCCGGTAATATCCACGTCGCAATCAAGCCATTCCACCCAAAACCAACCAGAACTGGGAGCGATATCAGCCACAGAGAAGCAAAAGTGAGCCAGAGGCTCCTGGCTGCTGCTTCTTTTGGCGGTTTGCGGAACCAGCCGCGTAATAATGCCAAGCCAGCCCATGCTAAAACAATGCCCAGTAATGTCGCTTTGCCAATGTAAACCACAAATTCGGTAACCCCAGGTATGGCAGAGAAAGAGAAGGGATAGCCGTCGATCAAGGTGTATTTAACCAGGAACGAAATTGCTGTTATTCCAGCACCAAGCATCAACCACCAGATTTCCCGCTTTTGAAACCGAATTAACAGCCAAAGCCCGGCAATCGAGAGGAGCAGAGCAATGCCGATCCTTGGCAACCGTTCCACCAGCAAACGTTGGGATTGGAGATTAGTGAGGATTGCCTGGAAATCGCTGACATCACCTTGGTCGGGTAGTGTGGGTACAGGCGCCTGGATGGCTGCTGCATAGGCTTTCACTAATTGCGTTTGTTGGCTGACAACCTGGCTGTCAAGTTGAGTTTTGACTTCATCTGGTAGCTCCAAAAGGTCTATTCGTGGTTGCCCCTGGCTGCTGGCGGGTATGTTGGTGCCAAGTAAGAGGGAAAGGGTCGGGGCGATATCCACCATTTGCAAATCAGCATACTCTCCGGGCATGACGCCCTTGCCTGCCAGGACAAATGGCTGCAGCAGAACATCCGGGTCTCCACCACCGTGACCACCCATCAGGATATGCCCGTGGTCGCTGATAACTAAAAGAGTATCCTGGCTTAGGTCCATCTTTTCAACAATTTCTGCCAATAAGTCATCAGAGCGCTTGGCGGAAGCCTGCCAATTCTCACTCCTTGCGCCACCTTCGTGATGACCGGCATAATCCACCTGGTCTATATGGACCAAGATGAACTGAGTATCGCCAGCAGCAATCCACGGCAGGGCTGCATCCACCACAGCGCGGTCGGCTGCATTGTCCTCACCAGGGGTGTAATAGGATGCGGATAAGGTATCCTGCGGGACCAGTTTTTCAAACCAGTTATATGCGGATATGGCAGAGGTTCCTCCTGCACGGCTCACCGCTGAAAAGAGGTTGTCTTGCGTCCAAACCGGGATGTCAGCGTATTCCAGGTTGAACGCCGGTCCATCGCTCAGGTCTTGCCATGCGCCGGTAAAAATGACCGAGTAAGATGGTGCGGAGTAAGACGGCGCCCGGCTGTGCATAACTGCTGATGCGCCCACCTTGCGCAGGGATGCCAGGGTTGGCATCACGCTCTCATCCAGCGATGTGTCCAGTCGCAGCCCATCGATAAGGACAACCACTACCTGACGCGAAACTGGTTGGCTGACGGCAGGTCCAGCCTGCGGCGGCGCAGCATGCAAGGGCGAACGGAAGTTGAATATGGAATCCATCATACCCGTGACCAGGAAGTAAGCCCCCGCTGCAATGATGATACAGCCAACATAACTCAGCGCGATTTTCCACCAGTGTTTCATACNNATATCTTGAACCAGAACCAAACGGTCCTCTAAGAGTTGAAAATACGGGTCGCTATTTTGGACCACATAAGGATTTGCAAAGACATATTCCAGCCCGATGCTGTCCAGGTAATCACGTCCATGCCCGGTTTTTAAGGCTGTGAAGTAAGCAGTTGTATTCATGAGCCCATCCATATTGATTATGGTACGGTCGCTGATAAAGTAAGCAGTCACCCCACCTCCAGTAGCGCCAATGCGTGCGCCGGCGGGGGTGAGGTCTTCAAGTTTACGGATGGTGGTCAGGTAGTTTTCGCTATCTGCTGCGGCGACTTTAAGGGGTACCAGCCTCAATAATTGGCTTTCGAACCTTGCCAGAATAGCAATAGCGGAAATGCAAAGCAGGAAGGCGAATGGAAACCTTAACCATTTGCTGCGGTTCAATAGATTCACCAAACTTTGTAACAGGATTCCGCCAAGCAGGACCAACAACACCATCTGAGTCAGCCAGTACCAGGAGCGCATATGCACATAGCTGGTGGCTGTGTAAGAGAACAGGTGGATCCAACTGGCAGCAAAAAGCACAGGCAATGCAAAGGTCATTAATGCATTGGCAACCAGGGATTTATTGCGGGTGACAAGGACAACCACAAAAACAATCAGCACAGCTGTGAGGAAGATGCTGGCTGGGGTTAACCATCTGGCACCCCAATTGGATGTGACAAAATCCACGATCTTCCGGATTGGGTCCAGCAAGAGTGACCAGGCGCCAAAACCGCTTTCTTTCCATCCCAGGACACCCGCAAGGGAATCAACAGGTCTACCATAAACGGTATTGGGCAGCGTCCCCCACCAGCGCTTGATGAGCCCACTGACCGGGCTATAGGTATCAAATGTGCGTTTCATCCAGAGCATATAACTGACCATGATACCCGCCACCGGTAGGAAATAAGCAGCTGCAGATGTGACCAGTGGTCTAACCTGCAATTTAACCCGCGTTCGAAAAGTTGGGACTGGCTCTGCAGGTGAGCGATCCAACCAGCGGATCAGTAATCGGGAACTCAAGTACCAGATGAGCGCAAATCCGCCCTCTACCACAATGACCGAACGGGGAAAACCGGGATAAAAGTTCAGAATTTGACCGGCAAATATGAATACCGTCACAACAACACTGCCAACCAGCGCGGCAGCCAATATGCGAATAGTTGTGGACACCCATGAAAAAGTACGAGGTGTAGTGTACAAGCCCGAAAGATAAGCAGCACTGACTCGAACCAAGAGCGCGGCAGCCAGGAAATAATATAGTGAGCTGCTATTCTGGATGTACTCCAGACCTGGTGCAAGGCGAAAATAGTATGCCAGGAAGACACTGAGCGCGATAGCCAATGCATCCAACATCAATAAGATGCGTACCCTGGGCGTACGAAAGAGCAGCCAGATCCCTAACAAACCGATCAGGAAGATGTTATCCAGCCTTGCCATTGCCAGCAAGGCAGCGGTAAAGCCAATCCACACTAACCTGGTTGGCGTTTTTTGTGCTGCCGGTAATTCTTCGTAACGGGCAGTCAGGTTGAGTAAAACCAAAAGTAGAAAAACCACCAATCCAGATTCCATGCCGTTGCGGGTGGTGATGGCATGAATAATGGGGGTGAACGCCCAGACGAGCGCCATGAATGCGCTGACCCATTCATTGAGCAGCCGTTTTAAGAGCAGATAAAGCAGGACGGCACTGCCTGCGTTGAGCAGCGCCAGGAACCCGATTAACAAGCGCAGGGGCAGGATGCGGTCGACTTTGGCAAGGGCAAAAAATGGAATGCAGATAAACAACCAGAGGGGGTGAAAACCGCTGTCTGCCCCCAACCGGTCAAAGGTGAATCCATACCCCTCAGCCACATTCTGGGCAATTTTAAAGTAATAGAAAGCATCATCGGTGGAGTACCAATTGACCAGGCTGTTGGCTGGCGCAGCGACGACCGGGATATGTGCTGCCAGGACCAGCACCGCCAGCAGGATGATTATCCAACGGTTGATTTGACGATGGTTGTTTAATATCATAGAAGAATTATATGCAGTTTCAAAATCCAGATTGTGGTTTTCAGAAGTAACATACACAGTTTCTCCACCGTACCAGCTTTGAGGGGGGTAAATCTCTTAATTCCCTATTATTTGCAACTGCCCGCCTGGCGGCAGGGTTTTCACTTGCACCTCAGG
>DFYN01000046.1:34353-43168 GCA_002383615.1 Anaerolineaceae bacterium UBA4081 | reverse complement strand
CTCAGTCCGCCGCCGACTGCAGTCCATCCATGGCTGCCTCAATGAGTGAAGGTAAGTGGTTTTCAACTGATACGATTTTCAAGGATACCAGAAATTCAATGTTCCCCTTCGGTCCGGTGAGTGGTGAGCGGATTAAACCAGCCACGCCCCAACCTGCTGCCTTGCAATATTGCAGCACATCCATCAGGACTTGCCGATGGACCTCGTGATTGCGAACCACCCCGGCACCTTTCGCCACCACTTTGCGACCTGCCTCAAATTGTGGCTTGATGAGGGCAATTACCTCGCCCTGGGTCTCTTTTAGCCAACCTCTGACAACAGGCAGCAACACCCCCAAGGAAATAAAAGAGGCATCAATTGTTACCAAATCCATCTCTTCAGGCAAAGATGCTACGTTGCGGGCATTGGTCTCTTCCATGACGACTACGCGCGCATCTTGGCGCAGCCGCCAATCCAGGATGCCATGCCCCACATCAATGGCATATACCCTTGCTGCACCTGCCTGCAGCATGCAATCTGTGAAACCACCCGTCGAGGAACCTACATCTGCGCAGGTGTAACCCTTCAGGTTTTCCTTCCCAAAGGCAATGAGTGCCGCTTCCAGTTTTTCACCACCGCGCGAAACATACTTCGGACCCTGGATTACTTCCACGATAGCAGCCTCGCTCATCCTGGCAGAAGGTTTAATGATCATTTGCCCATTGACTCTGACCTGTCCAGCCATAACCAGACGCTGTGCCAATGTACGGCTTTGCGCCAATCCTCGCTCAACCAAAATGATATCCAGTCGCTCAGTTCGCATGCTTTTATTTTACTTGCCTTAATCGAGATATGATAAGATTAAGGCATGATCCGAGCATTAATAAAATCCATGCGCCTTCGCCAATGGACAAAAAATGCCTTTGTCCTGGCTGCCTTAGTATTTGACCGGCAATTGTTACACTTGCCAGCCTTATTGACCTCCTTAGGCGCGTTTTTTACTTTTTGCCTTCTCAGCAGCAGTGTCTACTTAATTAACGATGTCCAGGATGTGGAAGCAGATAGAAAACATCCTACAAAAAAACTGCGTCCAATTGCTTCTGGAAAATTGCCCATCCCGGTTGCGTTATCCGTCGCCATTGTTCTTGCTGTGATCAGTTTGAGCGCTGCATTCTTCCTGTCGCATTGGTTCTTCTTTATTACATTCACATATTTTGTTATCAACCTCACATACTCTCGCTGGCTTAAACACGTGCCATTATTGGACGTGTTAATCATTGCCTTTGGTTTTGTTCTAAGGGTAGGTGGTGGCGTCTCGGTTCTCACTGTTCAGCAACCCTTTTCGCCTTGGTTATATGTTTGCACGACATTACTTGCCCTTTACTTGGGGTTTGGTAAACGGCGGGCTGAACTGGCTCTGGCGCCTGAAAATGGGCTCGATACACGCAAAGCCTTGAATGGCTATACGATACCTTTACTGGATCAGCTCATTACCATTGTGTCCAGTTCGACCATCATGGCGTACTCCCTCTACACCTTTTCTGCCCCTAACGTGCCTGCAAACCACGCTATGATGATTACCATCCCCTTCGTCCTGTACGCTATCTTCAGATATCTGTACCTCGTTCAGGTACGCCAGGCAGGTGGCGAACCCGAAGAACTATTGTTGGTTGACCGCCCGTTGCAAATTAGTATTGCCCTGTGGGGAATTTCCGTCCTGGTCATTTTTTACCTGACAGGCTAAGTGCGAGTATGCCCGCTACCAAAGCAATCGCGCCTGGCAAGTGTATTCTGTGCGGTGAACATGCCGTGGTTTACGGGCGTCCCGCCATCGCTATACCCATTCACCAATTACAGGTAAAGGTCGTCATTCTCCCAGACTTACGAGCCCAATCTGGCACTATTACGATCGATGCGCCGGAAATCCAATTACACTCTTCGCTTTCAGACTTGCCAACCCAACACCCCCTAGTTATTGCCGTGCAATTGGTGCAACAAGAATTCAATCTGAAATCCCTGCCAGCCATGGCAATCCGAATCACCTCAACCATTCCAGTCGCTGCCGGGATGGGTTCAAGCGCAGCTGTTGCAGTAGCGCTGATAAAAGCAGTGGCGGAGTTCATAGGTCATCCTTTACCAATAGAACGCATTTCCTTACTCGCATTTGAAGTTGAGAAACAACAACACGGCACACCTTCCGGCATTGACAATACTACTATTGCCTATGCGCAGCCGATTTATTACATTAAAGGACAACCGATCGTTCCAATCAAACTCGCAGCCCTGTTTACTCTCGTCATTGCCGATACGGGTATCTCATCCGCGACCCAAACCACAGTGGCAGCGGTGCGGGAACGCTGGGAGAAAGACCCTGCAGCAGTCAATGAGTTGATGGATCGCATCGGTGATATTGTGAACCACGTCCGAACAGATATTGAGACGGGAGATGTAATCTCAACAGGTTCACACTTGACTCAAAACCATGTGCTCCTGCAGCAATTAGGCGTATCGTGCCCGGAGTTGGACAGATTGGTGGAGGTGTCGCTCAATCATGGCGCGTTAGGCGCCAAGTTAACCGGCGGTGGTGGTGGCGGACATATCCTGGCGCTTGTCCAGCCCCAGCAGGTTGAAGAAGTCATTTCTGCCTTATTGACAGCTGGGGCATCCAGCGCTTTCGTCACCACGATTGGAAATCAATAACCATGCTGATTTTCTTAAAATTAGGTGGCTCCTTAATTACCGAGAAGGACAAGCCCGGTACACCCCGTCTGGAGGTTATCCAACGACTGGCTGCGGAAATTGCATCCGCAAAATCAGAGCAACCGGAACTCCAGCTTCTGATTGGACACGGCTCAGGTTCATTTGGACATGCCGCAGCCATAAAGTATGCCACCGCGCAAGGCGTATCTACCCACCGGGATTGGCTTGGATTTGCGGATGTCTGGTTGCAGGCAAGGCGCTTAAACCAACTCATCATTGAAAACCTCGCACAGGTTGGATTGCCAGTCATCGCCTTTCCGCCTTCCGCCACGGTGATTGCCAACCAGAGTCAGGTGGAGGTTTGGGATCCTGCCCTCATTTTGCAAACGTTAGCCTCAGGTCTTATACCCGTTGTTCAAGGGGATGTCGTCTTTGACCGCAGTCTGGGTGGAAGCATTCTGTCTACCGAAGCAGTATTTGAATATTTGGCTTTGCAGCTGAAGCCTAACCGCATTCTCTTAGCCGGGTTGTTGCCAGGCGTGTTCTCAGATTTTCCGCAAAACTTATCACTGGTCGGCACTTTGCACGCAAAAGATGCAGAAAACCTTACAAGCTTTGTATCAGGCTCTGCGTCCGTAGATGTCACAGGTGGCATGCTTGAAAAGGTTCAATCCATGTTACGATTAACCCGTCAAGATTCAGAACTAAAGATTAGTATCTTCTCTGGGGAAGAGCCTGGCAATCTCAAATCTGCTTTGCTTGGAAATTACCCTGGCACTCTGATGTGCAGATGAAGGAGAATAAACATGATATTTACCCGGAATATTCTGGAAGATAACGAAGAGCGTTATTTAGCGCCTTATGGTATCCGGTCTGCCCATTCTAAAGGACGCGCCATTCCTGAGGATGAACCAGAGTATCGTACTGCATTTCAGCGGGATAGAGAACGGATTCTGCACACCACCGCATTTCGCCGACTGGAATACAAAACCCAGGTTTTTATTAATTACGAAGGGGATTATTACCGGACTCGCCTGACCCATACTTTGGAAGTTGCCCAAATCGGTCGGAGCATTGCCCGCGCCCTGGGTGCCAATGAAGATTTGGTAGAAGCCATTTGCCTGGCGCACGACCTCGGTCACCCCGCCTTTGGTCATTCAGGCGAAACGACCTTGCGCGACCTGATGCAGGATTATGGTGGTTTCGACCACAATAAACAATCCCTGCGCATTGTGACCAAACTGGAGCGCCGTTACCCGGAATTTCCCGGCTTGAACCTGACCTGGGAGGTTCTGGAAGGTATAGTGAAGCATGAAACAGAATACGATGAGTCTGATGCCAGCGCGTACGATCCCTCATTGCGGGGACACCTCGAAGCGCAAATTACCAACATTGCTGACGAGCTGGCATACACTGCGCACGATTTGGATGACGGTTTGCGGTCTGGTCTGCTGATACCAGAAATGCTATCGGAGCTAGACCTGTGGCAAACCATCATTGCTTCGGTTGGCTGGCAAATGGGCGTATTAGACGATTTATACCGCCATAGAATTATCCGCCGATTAATTGGTTATGAAGTGACCGATTATGTCAAAACCACAGATGCCAAATTGAAAGCGAGCGGCGTAAAAACTGTCGCAGAACTTCAAAAGCTACCTTACGATGTTGGCGGGCACAGCGACGAAGTCCAGCGCCAGAACCGACAGCTTAAAGATTTCTTGTTCGCTAATATGTATAATAGTTATCGGGTGGTCCGTATGCAAGTGAAAGCGGCGCGAATTATCCAGAACCTTTTTAATGCTTACACGTCTGAGCCCACCATCTTGCCGAAGCATATCCAAGGCTGGACTGAAGATCGCTCCTTGCAGCGAGCTGTCTGCGATTATATCGCTGGAATGACAGACCGCTTTGCGATAGAAGAGCACCAGAAGCTGTTTGATCCTTCTGTTCTCCCTTAATCAATCGGAAAGGAATATTTTTTATCAACATGCCTGAAGAATCATATTTAACTCGAGACGGCGCAAAACGATTTCGAGAAGAATTGGAACATTTAAAAACAACTGTCCGAAGACAATTGTCTGAGCGATTAAGGTTTGCCATCCAGCAAGGCGACTTATCCGAGAACGCAGATTATCACAAAGCCAAGGAAGATCAATCCTTTCTTGAAGGACGCATCAATGAATTGGAGCATATCCTCCAAGATGTTGTCATTATTGAGGATTTGAAACGGAAACCTGACATCGTATCCATTGGTTCAACCATTACTGTCTTGTTTGATGGCGAAGACGACGAAGAGACTTACTGGTTGGTGGGACCCGCTGAGGCAAATCCAAATGAAGGGCTGATCTCTTTCGAGAGTCCTCTCGGTGAAGCATTGATGCATCATCACTCTGGTGATGACGTGGAAATCGAACTGCCCAATGGACTGAAATCCAAAATAAAAATTATCAAAATCCAATAAATAAATCAACAATCCCCGCAATTGCGGGGATTGTTGATAATTTCGCAGGAGNNTACGCTTCCAATTTTGGCCAGACCGTAATTTCCAGGGTCAGGCGCTCAATGTAACTTTGTGGAGGTAAGGGACCATCGCCAAATTCCAAGTCTAAGACACGCGCCTCCAACTGTAAAGTGGCGGTTTCCACTAAAATAGACAATCCTGGTTCTATCACAACCGGCTCGCCTTTTTTCGATAACTTCTGGCGAATGGATGGGTCATCATAAGCATGCGGGCTCATCAATACTTTAGTGATGGTTTGGATGTCATTCTTGTCGAACAACCATACTTCAAAAGCCGTAACCTTTTTGGGTTCGCCCACACCAATGATGTCAGAAATACCCACGCCACACTCACCCATAAACTGACCGGCTGGTGAATCAATGCCAAAAGAGTCATCATAGAAATCGTCACCCAAATTGTATGTGGTCACAAATTGAGCCACAGGCTGATCATCTTCCACGGGTGTAACCTCAGCCCGCACCGATGGAGGGGTAACAGAACGTCCCTGTTTCCCGGCAACCTCTGCTCTAGAATCCATAGGTTTCCGGTTCCTTAAGAACAAGAAGTAAACTATCGCGCCTGCAATCGCCAGCAAGACAACGCACAATCCTGCTAAGAGGAGGTACGAGAAGGCATTGGAATTCTTATTGGTCGTTGGTGCTGCACTTGTCGGTGAAGGCGGAGTGACTTCAGATGGAATGATGGATGTCGGTTTGGTAACCGTTCCACTATCGGTCGCCTGAACTGCGCCAACGAGAGCCATAATTTTCTCTGCATTTTCACGCCGGCACTGTTCTGGTTTCAGGGCGCGTAAGGCATCTGCAGCTGCATCACCCGTCAACCCCGCAACTTCCAAACGTTGCAGAGCCAATGGAAGGTCTCCATTGACAGCATAAGAATCAACGATTAAGCAAAGGAAATCAGATTTTAAATCTGCACGCAGGTCCCGTGGCTCAGCGTCCACCCATTGGACTGGCCAAATCCACCACCCTAAGATCGGCAAGCCAATAAGCAAACCAACTACAAATGCAGTTACCAGAGGTACCCAGGGAATCTTCCAGAGAGATCGAATTTTATCCATTGCTCACTCCTACACTCAATCAGTTCGGGTTATCAGCTGTCCACATATATTATACAGTGTATGTGTCTCGCTCACCTTATTGGTGCAAGATTTATGCCTTTTCTTGGTTAATCATCAAACTTTCCTGTAAAAAGCTTTCACCACACTTGATGCATTGAACTTCAGTTTTATTGGCAATCACGAGTAAGCCGCCGCACTTTGGACAGGGTGTGGGAACGGGCTTCTTCCAGGAGGTAAAGTTGCAATTTGGATAGTTTGAGCAAGCGTAAAAAATCCGTCCTTTGCGGGTTTTCCGCATCACCAAATCACCGCCATCTTCTGGACAGGTAACGCCGATTTTCTCCAACCAGGCTTCTGTATGACGGCAGGCTGGAAAACCGCTGCAGCTGATAAACTTACCATATCTCCCATAGCGGATCACCAGGTCCTTTCCACAATCAGGGCAGGCACGACCAATTGTCTCGAGGGTTTTATTCTCCGGCATTTCGGCTTGAGCTCGTTTGAGGGCAGGTTCAAAGGATGTGTAAAATTCGCTAATCACGCCAGCCCATTCACGCTTGCCATCCGCAACCTCATCCAGGTCCGATTCCATATTTGCAGTAAAACCCACATCCACCACGTCCGGGAAGTATTCAACGACCAAGTCATTAACCAAAACACCGGTTTCTGTTGGCGTCAATCGGCGGGCTTCTCGGGTAACGTACCCCCGCTCAACAATAGTCGATAAAATTGGCGCGTACGTTGAAGGTCGACCAATACCATATTCTTCCAGCACAGCTACCAGTGATGCTTCTGTAAACCGCGGGGGTGGTTGAGTAAAGTGTTGTTCTGGTAGCAACTTAATCAGATTCTGCATCTGGTTCTCTTCCAAACCGGATGGAATTTTTACATATTCTTCTTCCGGTTTTTTGTCCTCATCCTTCGAATCTTCATAGACCGCCAGGAACCCAGCGAAGCGCATCACCGAACCAGATGCACGCAACATATAAAGGTGTGCAGCTGATTTGCCTTCAACCTCAACTGTCAAAGTATCAAAAATTGCCGCTTCCATTTGTGAGGCAATAAAGCGCTTCCAAATCAACTGGTAGAGCTTAAACTGCTCTGGCGTCAGGAATGGTTTTACATTTTCAGGCAGGCGGAATACAGATGTCGGTCGGATGGCTTCATGAGCTTCTTGCGCTCCTGCAGCTTTGGTTTTGTACTTTGGAGCAGTATCTGGCAAGTATTCTTTGCCATAAGTATCAATTATCAATTGGCGGGCATCAGATTGGGCTACATCGGCAACATTAGTCGAATCGGTACGCATGTAAGTGATTAGACCTGTTGAGCCTCCTTCGCCGACCTCCAAACCTTCGTACAATTGTTGGGCAATCATCATTGTCCGCCGTGCAGTGAACCCAAGACGGCTGGAAGCTTCTTGTTGCAAAGTAGACGTAATAAATGGTGGCTGCGCTTTACGACGCCTCTCACCTTTNNTTAGCCAGTTCGGGTTCTTTCTCGTCCATGCGGATTAACTTCGCCATATACGAAGTTTTTCCGCCCTGTGGTTTGAGTTCCGCAGTAATCGACCAATATTCAACCGGGATAAACGCTGCAATTTCACGCTCCCGTTCCACAATCAGACGCAGGGCAACACTTTGCACCCGCCCTGCTGAAAGCCGTGAACGGACTTTTTCCCACAAAATTGGGCTGATACTGTACCCCACCAGACGATCAAGCACTCGGCGAGCCTGCTGTGCATCCACTAATGCCATATCTATATCTCGCGGGTGACTAAAGGCGTCTGCAATAGCCGATTCAGTTATCTCATGAAAGACTACCCGCCTGGTCAATTTAGGATCTATGGCGGCAGCCTCCAGCAAATGCCAGGCAATCGCCTCGCCCTCTCGGTCAGGGTCAGTTGCCAGATATATTTCCTCTGCCTTTTGTGCAAGACCTTTTAACTCTTTGACCACAGCCCGTTTCTCATTCGGCACCCGGTACTTGGGTTGAAAGCCGTGTTCCACATCCACGGACAACTCCGAACGCAGCAAATCGCGGACATGCCCCACCGAAGCGCGAACAGTGTAACCCTTGCCCAAAAAACGACCTACTGTTTTCGCCTTGGCGGGCGATTCGACAATAACCAATTTCCCACTTCGCTTGTTGCGTGAGACTTTCTCAGGCGCAACCAGCCCTTCATGTTGTGGCGTGCGCCCCATGCGGTACATACCTGTTCCGCAAACCGGGCAGACCCCCCGGGTAACAGGTGTACCATTCGCGTTGAACTCCGCCTGAGGCTCATTCATCTCTCGTTTTTCACGACACTTGACACAGTAGGCTTCCATTCACTTCCTCCTACAAGTAGATTTCGTAGCCGTTGTCTTTCAAATAGGTCACCAAACGGCGTAATTGTTGAGCATCCTCGCGATCACAAACTAAAAGCACATCAGGTGTATCTACAATAATCATCTTGGATAAACCCATTGTGACAATCAGGTGGTCAGGCACTGTTCCGCATACCAGCGTCTGGGATGTATTAAAGTCCAACCGACGCGCATGCAGGGTCAGGTTGC
>DFYN01000046.1:33966-34333 GCA_002383615.1 Anaerolineaceae bacterium UBA4081 | reverse complement strand
TTAAGGAGAACCATATTTGCTGTGTTACCTGGTCAAGTCCAGGCAGGCTAAAATGCGCTTGTATTTGAGTCAATCCCTTATACAGGTCAGGCATCAAACCCTGCATTTCTTCCAATATCCTACTTGCCCGCCAGAAAAACATCCCAGAATTCCAATCATGTTGACCATCAGAAACCATTGCTCTGGCTGTTATTTCATCAGGTTTTTCTTTGAATGCTGCCACATGATAGACCGGGAAGCCTGAAGCAGACTCTACTGGTTCGCCACGATGTAAATAGCCATAACCCGTAGCCGCATAAGTCGGAGGAATGCCGATGGTAACTAATTGTCCCTTTTCAGCCTGGGCACAGCAAGCCTTTAAGACTTT
>DFYN01000046.1:23548-33945 GCA_002383615.1 Anaerolineaceae bacterium UBA4081 | reverse complement strand
TTTTCCTCAGGGATCTCAGGTACTTGCGCCCTGAGTTCGCCAACCTGGGATGCAATCGTCACCACATAAATTCGTTGCGGCGGAATGACACCTGATAATCGGTCAACAGCAACCTGGAATAATGTCCGGTCTCCAAACAATCGCAACATTTGTTTGGGTTTTGATTGGCGGGAGAGCGGCCACAATCGCGTTCCGCCACCGCCAGCCATAATAACTGCGTAGAAATGAGAAGTATTGAAATCCGCCATAAGAGTCAATGTCCCAGCAAGTAGTTCATGCCGCCGGTCTGTTGCACCATGCCTTTAAGCTCCATGAGTGCGAGTGTAGCCGATACCTTCTGAATTGGCAAGCCTGCCTGTGCGCAGATTTCATCTATATGGACAGGCGTCGTCCCCAACAGTTTTAGAATCGCCGCTTCAACTTCATCTGCCGGCTTGAAATCGCGCGCTGCCTGGACCTCGTGAACCTGTTCAATCCGAAGTGCGTCCAGCACATCCTGTAGTTTAACCAAAGGACGTGCCCCCTGTTCAATCAAGCGGTTGGTTCCCTGGCTTTGTGGCGCCAGGATATTGCCAGGCACTGCGAACACGTCGCGTCCTTGTTCCGCTGCAAATTTGGCTGTAATCAATGCGCCGCTGGTATCTCCTGCTTCAACGACAACTACAACCTGGGACAATCCTGATATGATTCGATTACGGGGTGGAAAATTGACACTATCCGGCGGAGTACCTGGTGCGTAATCACTGAGCAAAGCCCCGTTTGCCATGATGCGCTCCGCAAGCCTGGAATGCTCTGGCGGATAAATAATATCCACGCCACATCCTAGAACTGCCAGAGTGCGTCCGCCTCCCTTGATTGCATTATCATGCGCAACAGAATCAACCCCTCGCGCCATGCCGCTTACCACCGTCACATGGTTTGCCGCCAGAAAAGCCGCCAAACTTTCAGCCACCTGCCGCCCATACGAAGACATTCGCCGCGTTCCCACAATTGCAACCGCCCACTCGTCTTCCAGGGACAGCGTGCCCCTGACATACAAGACAGGGGGCGGTTGGGCAATTTCCTTCAGCCACTTGGGGTAGCGGTCCTCCGTGCGGAGGATAACCTCAATCCCCTGTGCAATCACACTCTCGAAGACTTTATCCAAATCAACGTCTCGGCGAAGAGCAATCAAGCCCTCTATTGCTTTGGGACCCAACCCCGCTGCCCGCAATGCATCAGCAGGTGCGTTCCAGGCAAGCTCAAGGTTGCCAAAATGGTCTAACAGCGCTTGTGTACGAACAGCGCCAACCCCCTTGACCATGTTAAATCCGACCCAATATGCTCGCGGATCCATCTTCCCCTAGTCCCACTCAGGTGGTTTGACGACCATCACCTTTCGGGCTAAATCAACAGAGATGATGACATCGTTGATGGCGGGTAATAATACTTCCGCATGATCTGGAGACCTGACCACATAAACATCATTAGCGCCCGTTTCCAGGATATCAAACAGGGTGCCAAGGATTTCACCAGCCACTGTCTCCACCTGTAAGCCAATTAGCTGATGATGGTAATACTCACCCTCCGGTAATGATGGAAGTTCATCTGCCCGGACAAAAACGAGTGAATTGGTTTTCAAACGGGCTTCTTCTGGTGAACTGTCTCCCTCGAACCGAATTAAAAGTCCTTCAGCCACTACCCTTGTTGCCAGGATTTTGACAGGTGCGTGAGATACGCCCACATACACTGTTCGATTCGGTTTTAACCGGTCTGGATAATCTGTCAGGATCTCCATGACTAGAAAACCTTCCAAACCATGTGTCCGCCGCAATTTCCCTACAGCCAAGAACACAGGCTCGCTGGAAACCGGCGAGCCTGTGCCTGGATTCATACTATCTGGAGGCATCTGGTCAGAACCACTCATCGGGGTTCCACAACCTCTAAAGTAACCTGTTTTCCATCCCGTTGGGCAGCCACACGTAAGAGGACCCGGATGGCATTTGCCACTCTGCCGTTCTTACCAATGATGCGTCCCATATCCTCACGAGCGACCCGCAGCTCAACAACTGTCTTCATGCCAGTACCATGTCCTAAACGAACCTGTACCTGGCTGGGGTCATCTGCCAGTGAGCGAGCAATGTACTCAATCAGTTCTTTCACGGTGTCTCCTTAGGAAAGGAACCCGTGTCGTCAACCCTACTTTTGTTTGGGTTGAGTCCGGGGGTCAATCTTGCGATTGCCGGCAGCCTCAGCTGCTTCAGCCAGGAGGGCTTCTTTATCTTCACCATTTTTCAGCCGTTCGTAGCGGCTCATTAAGCCAATGGTGGTGAAGAGTTGGCGAACGGAATCGCTGGGCTGTGCGCCTTTGTTCATCCATTCGTAGACCTTTGCTTCATCTACTTCAATCGTAGAGGGATCAGTGCGGGGGTTATAAAACCCGATAATCTCAATGAAGCGACCATCCCGCGGGCTTTCCTTCTCAGCAATGATAATGCGGAAGGTAGCCTGCCCTTTCAAACCTTGTCGGCGTAAACGAATTCGAACCATCTAACCTGTGCTCCTGTTTTCTGTCTGGGTCATATTTAATTTGAGTGGCACCTTGACTTAGGGAAGGGGAGGGCGCTGAAGGGGGCGCACACTTCCTGCTGCCAATTTACCCAAACAAGCGGGGCATACCGCGCCCGCCAGTTTTCTGTAAGGTTTTCATCATCCGCTGCATTTCACGGAACTGCTTGAGCATCCGGTTGACTTCCTGTACTTCTGTACCCGATCCTCGCGCAATTCGACGCCTGCGGCTGGCGTTAAGTATATCAGGATTTCGTCTTTCTTGCAGTGTCATTGAGGAAATAATTGCCTCAGTCATTTTTAAAGACCGTTCCGCTTCTTCAGGTGAAATTGCCCGCGCTGCCTGCCCCATCTGTCCGGGCAGCATCTCCAGGATTTGAGAAATAGGTCCCATTTTCCGGATTTGGCGTAATTGCTGGATAAAATCCTCCAACGTCATTTGCCCGCTCATCATTTTTCCGGCTTGGTCGCGGGCGGATTGTTCATCAAAAGCCGCTTCAGCCCGTTCAATCAAGCCGATGACATCCCCCATGCCTAATACACGAGACGCAAGCCTTGAAGGGTCGTAGACTTCAAGCGCTTCCACACCTTCTCCAACGCCCAGAAACTTGATCGGCACACCCGTTACACTTCGGATTGAAATTGCCGCACCCCCGCGCGCGTCCCCATCCATTTTAGTCAGGATCAGACCGGTCAGGCTGACGGTATCGCGAAAACCTTCTGCCACATGCAACGCTTCCTGCCCAATCATGGCATCCACAACCAGGAGGGTCTCGTTTACTGGCACATGCTCTCGTATTGCTCGCAGCTCTGCCATAAGGGCTTCATCCAATTGGGAACGCCCGGCGGTATCTATAATGATAACCGAGTATCCACCTTTTTCTCCCTGACTGAATGCTTTCTTCGCCAGTTGAGGCGGTTTGAGGGTAACATCTGCCAGGACTTCCACGCCCACTCGTTCACCCAGCGTTTGTAATTGCTGGACTGCAGCCGGACGATAAGGGTCACCCGCTACCAACAAGACGCGTTCACCTTGAGACCTAAGCAATCGCGCCAGCTTGGCGGCTGCTGTTGTCTTACCTGACCCCTGCAAGCCCACCAGCATAAGCACATGCGGTTTGGGTCCATTAAGGTTCAATCTTTCAGGCTCACCCAAGGTAGTGAGAAGTTCTTCGTGGACAATTTTGATTACTTGCTGGGCTGGGTTAAGGGCGCGGGACACTTCGTGACCAACCGCACGTTCCCGAATGCGCACCAGTAATGTTTTTACGACACTGTAATGGACGTCTGCTTCAAGAAGGGCTAAACGCACTTCGCGCAACACCGCATCTACATCATCAGGAGATAACTTCCCGCGGCGGCGCAAGTCCTGAAATATTTGATTTAGACGCTGGCTTAGATTTTCAAACATATCCCTGTCCTGGAAATAAAAAGAGCCGCCCGAGTAAGACGGTCAGTCATGGATTTTAGTCTTTCTTATACCATCGGTCAAGGGAAGGAATCTTTCTCTCAGGGTGAAACCAGTTACGATTTTGGGGACCGGAGGTTGTTAAGGAAGTTTTCCAATCCTTGCTCGACAAGGATTATCAGTGCGGCAGGTTTACTTGGTAAAAGGCAAGGCAATTGACCGGATGTTGGATTTATTTGAACAGTAAGTGGAATAATTTAGCGCCCCCATTCGCCTGACCGCCATTCATGCCGCTGATGAACACTCAGCGAATGACGTGCTGAGCCGTGCGTGCGAACGCTTTGGTGGTGATGGTGCAATATGATAATCTCTACCATCAACCCGGTTTTAGGTACCTCTATTGGTCCAGGTGCACTCGGGTTGCCGTTCCTGCCAGGCATGGAAATCTCAAGCATGGATATTCATCCATAATATTGCGGATAATGTTCCATAACCGCTCTTCTCCTCTTGGATGGAGAGCGGTTTTGTGTACAATGATTAAATCAAGAAAACAAGAGGCTTTCTATGCGCAATTATCCTACTATTGGTATTCAGGCGGCAGATATTCTTCTGCCCAAACATGGCTCAGACCTATTTAAATGGGCGACAATCGCTTGTGACCAATTTACATCTCAACCCGAGTATTGGGAAAAGGTGCGCCAGACTGTCGGTACAGACCCATCAACCTACCATCTAATTTTGCCCGAGGTCTACCTCAACACACCAGAAGAAACCACCCGTGTGCAATCCACCCGCCAGGCGATGCTTCGCTACCTTGCGGAGGGGTTGTTTGAATCTTATGAAGGCATGATCTTTGTTGAGCGTTCAGTCGCAGGTCGCACCCGCCATGGAATTATGCTTGCGCTGGATCTTGAGAAGTACGATTTCAACAAAGGCTCCAAGACACTCATTCGTGCTACGGAAGGCACCATCCTTGACCGCCTGCCGCCCCGAATGCGCATCCGCGAAGGTGCTGCCCTGGAAATACCACACATCCTGGTATTAATCGATGACCCTCACCAAACCGTTATTGAACCGATTCGCGCCCACTTAGCCAAGTTGCCAAAAGTGTATGACACAGATTTGATGTTGGGGAGTGGTCACCTGACCGGGCACTTCATCAGTGACCCGGCACTGGAACAACAGATTGTTGCTGCCCTTGAGCGGCTGGCTTCGCCTTCTGTTTTTTCCAGCAAATATGGCGTCAGTGAAGACGAAGGGGTCCTGCTGTTTGCCGTGGGTGATGGCAATCATTCACTGGCGACAGCTAAATCCATTTGGGAAAAGATAAAATCCAAAGTTGGAATGAACCATCCTGCCCGTTACGCATTAGTGGAACTTGAGAATGTGCATGATGAGGGACTGGCATTTGAGCCTATTCATCGTGTGATATTTAATGCGCATTCCGATTTAGTTACAGCCTTAACATCCTTTTACGGTAGTCAATTCTCACTCACTGATTGTGTGCCTGTCGCTGAGATGATTTCTACAGTTAATACACAAACAGGAACCTCACACGTCATCGGCGTTATTACTCCCACAGGTNNTTTCTGGATGAATGGTTAAAACAGGGTGGTGCAGAAAGAATTGATTATGTCCATGACACCGAACCTGTGTTAGAACTGGGTAGCCAGCCAGGCAATCTGGGCTTTATCCTTCCGGCAATGGAAAAATCGGACCTATTTAAAACTGTTATTTTGGATGGCGCTCTCCCGCGGAAAACTTTTTCGATGGGAGAATCTATTGAGAAGCGCTTCTATATGGAATGCCGCCGAATTGCATAAACATGGATCGATTAGCGAACACCCCTGCATACAGATATGCAGGGGTGTTCTTTTCACAAGTATAATCACCTTGAGGTTATATGACAGACCAACACCAATTTCATTTTCGAAAACTTGAGGGGTGTCCTCCAGACCAGGTCAGGATACTTGAACTGAGGGCAGAGCCATATGATGACCGTCGACGCATCAAAGTCTTTCTTCATGTAAAACCTTTTTCCGAAGCCCCTGACCTTCATATTGAGGTTCAAACGTTGACTGGCAATGTTCTTGCACAATTGGACATTATTGAAACAACAGAAGCCGCGGTCGTGTTTACCATTCATCTCAAAGAGCCCACGGACGAAATCGACCTCAGGCTGCATGCGGCTATCTTATATGCGGAACAAGGCATCGTTGATGAAGCACAGGCGAACTTTCAATTACCGGATGAATAAGAAAAGTCCAATTAGAATATTTCCGTTATTTTGCCTGACGATCACATTGATTTTTATCGGAGGTTGCACGCCTCAGATGCCAGTGTCTGAAACCGTACCCCCATCAACCGCAATGCCTTCACTCATTCCAGAATTCACTCTGACGCCTATCGCGACACCCCCTGTAGCGACGATCACAACCATCCCGCGTCAATCTGGGTTTTGCTCCCCACTTTCAGGGATTGAAATCACAGAGTTACCCGATATTGTTTCCAACCCGTTTGTCCACCCCAGACCAGGTTTTGATGACGGGCATCAGGGTACTGATTTTAGTTTTTTCCAATATAAAGGACTCAATTCCATACAAGGGCTCCCAGTGGATGCCGTCCTCTCAGGAAAGGTGATTGCTGTCATCAATGACCGCCCGCCGTATGGAAACTTTGTAATCCTCGAAACACCCATCAATCAAATTCCCTACAATCTATTAGAAAGCGATCTACCAGCGCCTGCCCTCCAATCAACGCCAAGTACGCACCTCAGTTGTCCCGATATTGAGTTGCCCTCTGAGTGGAAATCTACTGAGTTATCGCTTTATATCTTGTATGCGCATCTTAATCGTTCGTCCATTCTAACCAAAGGGATGACCATCAACTGCGGAGACACGATTGGTGAAGTTGGCAACAGCGGCTACTCATCCAATCCCCACTTGCACCTGGAAATGCGGATTGGACCCTCTGGTGCTTCCTTTGACTCAATGGCGCATCTCATAAACAACGCCACGCCGCAGGAAATTGAATCTTATTGTATTTGGCGTGTATCGGGTTTCTTTCAATTGATTGACCCCATGACAATTCTGTTAGCTCCTTAGACAGAATAACCCTGACAGGATAATGATACAATCCTCCAGAAACAGATTATGGAAACGCCACAACATCCATCCAGGTTACCTCGCATTGCTCTTTTTGCCTTATTGGTGATTAATGGCATTGTTTTAATTGCCTGGTTTGTCCTTCTCCCTTTACAAAAAACCGCGGTAGAGAAGAAAAAAACACCTGANNGGATGGCGTCATAATTTTGGCGCTTGATAATGGGGAATCAGTAAATCTTTTTGGCTTTCATCCCCTTTACATGCCAGTCACCCAGATTAATCCCGGGGTTTCTTACGATGAAACCACACCGGTATTGAGCACGGACGGCTCTCGAATGGCATTTGCTTCACGTGAGAACGGTTATTGGGATATTTACCTGGAAGATACTTCCAACCTTCAAGTACTACGTGTGACCGATACGCTGCCTTTTGATAATTCACCCACCTTTTCACCTGACTCACAATGGCTAGCATACACCTCTTACCAGGATGAAGACCTCGAGATATTTCTTCAATCGTTGACCGATCCAACATCCGCCCCCATCCAACTCACTAATGACCGCGCTGCGGATTATTCGCCTGCCTGGTCCCCTACGGGTCGAGTGATAGCATTTATCTCCAATCGAGCTGGTCAGCCAGATATATGGCTGGCTGACCTGGATAAAATTGAGGATCGTTTTACAAACCTGACCAATTCAATCTCGGCTGTTGAATCCCATCCCGCCTGGTCACCAGATGGGCGCTTCCTGGCATGGTCTGGCTCAAAGGATGGTTTCAATAATATTTACCTATGGGATAGTCAAGCGCCATCAAAACCAGCTTACATCCTTGCGCCAGGCTTGATGCCGACCTGGAATCCTTCAGGGGAAATCCTACTTGCTGCGATTGAGTCCCCCAATGAAACTGGGTTGGTAGGCTATCAAGCCAATACCGGGTTAACCTTGCTGCCATATACGCCAATGCCTGGTATGATCGATGGTATGAGTTGGCTTGTAGGAGAAAAAGCACAAACACTGGTCGACTCATTGCTGGCTACAGAGCCTTACCAGGTTAAATCACTCTGGCAGCCAATATTAACCCTGCAACCTGGTCCACAGGGAAGGCGTGGTGTGGTGATGCTGAATAATGTCAACGCACCTTATCCTTATCTGCACGATGCAGTGGATGAGTCCTTTCTAGCCCTTACAGAAGCTGTTGGCAAGCTGTCAGGTTGGAATTTTCTGGCAAACCTGGAAAATGCATATTTACCTCTCACAGAACCGCCTACACCAGGCTCCCCGGAAAATTGGCTTTACACCGGTAGGGCAATAGCCGTCAATGGAATTCCCCTTCAAGCTGGTTGGATGGCTATCAGCCGGGAAGAATTCCAAGGAGAGACTTATTGGCGGATATTCCTTAAAACCCGCTATCAAGACGGTTCCCAGGGGCAGCCATTGACAGCTCCAATCTGGGATATCAATGCCCGCTTTAGCGGTGATACCGTTGCGTACGAGGCGGGCGGCAAAATTGGCGTCACACCACCTGGATATTGGATGGACTTCACAACCTTGGCACGGACATATGGGTGGCTGCGCCAACCGGCTTTAATTAATTGGCGCACCTTCTTCCCAGCCACCCGGTTTAACCTTTTTGTCCTTGCGGATGGGTTAGATTGGCAGCAAGCCATGCTTGAAATGTACTCACCAGAAGCACTTGCTACGACGACGCCTTTTCCAACCAAGGCTTACACACCTACGCCAACCAGGGTGATCATTGGTACACCGCAGCTGACACCCACACCACTGCCTTCTGCCACCGCTACATATTCACCNNTGCCTTGCCTTGATAGGCTGTTCCAATCAGGAAGATGTGTTGACTCAGACTTCTCTGGTCACTTCAGTTGAAATACCGATTACCACTCAAACGCCCGTACTGGCAGGTTTAGACCCAGAGCCAATCATCACACCCTCACCTCTCCCAACCGGTGAAACGGTTAATCGTCAAGGGGAACCTCCGCTCAACCTGACCTTCCCAACTCCAGGCGTAGAACCAATTTCCCGCTGGCGTAATCCACTTTACCCGGTCCCTTTTGCGCTCAGCCAATTTGACCATTTTTATTTTGTGCGACCGATTGCTGTCGATCAGGTCAACTGGCCACTGGCAGATTATCGTTATGGGTATATATTTCCTGGCACTGAATCCGTCCACACAGGCGTGGACATAGATGCAGCTTTACATACGCCCATCATTGCTGCTGGTGACGGGAAAGTAACATTTGCCGGTTTTGGGTTGCAGAATGGCAACAGCGACCCCAATGATCCGTATGGTATGGCTGTGGTCATCCGCCACGATTTTGGCTTAGGAAATCGACAATTATCCACAGTATATGCACACATGGACCGTGTTGATGTGGTGGTAGGTCAAAGGGTAAACGCCGGTGATCAACTTGGAATCGTGGGCGAAACAGGGTTTACAACAGGACCCCATGTCCATTTTGAAGTGCGACTGGAAACAAATGGTTCGTTCACTACTCGTAATCCCGAATTGTGGCTCTCACCACCTCAAGGTATGGGGGTTCTTGCTGGCAAGCTACTGAATACAAACGGTTCGCTTTTAACCTCGCAAGATATTACCGTTGTTTCACGTGCCACAGAAATCTCAAGGATTGTCACCTCTTACGCTTATCGCACTGTCACCAGCGATGAGTATTATCGGGAAAATGTTGTTTTGGGTTCTTTGGATCCAGGTGAATACTGGATATTTGTTGATTATCTAGGAGAACGGTATCGTACCTTAATAAATATCTATCCTGGCACAATTTCATATTTTACATTCAAGGGTGAGAAAGGTTTTACCGTCGGTCCTCCTAACCTGCCCTATCCAGATTCGCTCACTGGCGGGAGTCCACCAGTGAATTAACACCTTGACAATAATAGCGCTCGGGGTGACAATCCATTCTCAGCTTAACCAAGCTGGGAATTTTACGGAGGATCGTTTATGTTATCGAAAAAACTAAAAGTATGGGGTTCAATCACCCTTCTCACAACGTTAGTGATTCTGAGCGCATGCAGCTCATTAACAAACCGCACACAACAAGAACCGGGATATGCATACACACTTGCTGCCGGTACCGTCCAGGCAGAGTTGACGCGCATCAGTGCCCTGACACCTTCTGCCACCGCCACAGTTGAACCGACTGCGACCCAAACACCCTTACCGCCTACTCCTACCACACAGGTATTGACCACTCCCATTGTCCTTGTGCCAACTGCCACTCAAGCGATTATCCTGCCCATTGGTACAACAACCCCGGATGATGCCAAATGGTCAGCGGACGTGACCATTCCAGATAACACCAC
>DFYN01000046.1:22041-23484 GCA_002383615.1 Anaerolineaceae bacterium UBA4081 | reverse complement strand
ATTGATATCAGCGTAGATATGGTTGCGCCAACTACGACAGGGACCTATATCAGCTATTGGCGAATGCTCAATCCGCAAGGTCAACTATTCGGTGAATCGATGACGGTGGTCATTGTCGTCACAGATGGGTCAACAACAGTGGTACCCTCCGCCACACCGTAAGCCATGTCCAACCATGTATCTGTTGCTCCTTCAATTGAAGAAAGCATAAAAGCCGAGGGCATACGCCTCGGCTTTTCATTAGTTGGAATTACCCCACCAAAATCACCTACCTCGCTGCCAACCTATTTGGACTGGTTGGCAAAAGGTCATTTTGGTGATATGGCATGGATGGCAACTGACCGCGCACGCCATTATCGCCAGAATCCGATTGATATCCTGCCCAACTGTAAATCTATCCTTATACTGGCTGCCCGATATCCACTCTCGTGGTCACCCCAACCGGCGCAAACCGGCAGGATTGCCGGATACGCCCGCCACACGGACTATCACAATATTTTTATCAGCGCATTGTTACAGCTGTCAGAATTCATTCAAAGCCTGTGTGGACATTCTGTCTCATCTAAAGCCTATACGGATACAGGTCCAATCCTCGAACGAGAATTCGCCCAACGTGCCGGACTGGGTTGGATTGGAAAGAACAGCTGCCTGATATCGCCCACCCATGGGTCAAATTTGTTGCTTGCCGAGTTGTTTTTGTCCGTGCCATTACAGCCTGATAAACCATTTGAATATGATAGGTGCGGAGACTGTCAGCGCTGCATACAAGCCTGTCCAACGGGATGCATTCTTCCCAATCGAACCATCGATGCACAGCGATGTCTCAGTTACCTGACCATTGAAAATAAGGCTGCTATACCAGAAAACATGACGGTTATGCAATCGGGTTGGGCATTTGGTTGCGACATCTGCCAACAAGTATGCCCCTGGAACAAGCAGACCATGGATTTGCCACCATCGCCGTTCTTTGTTAATCCGAACCCGGAATTTATTGCCCTCGAGGCTGGAATCGCCATGACAGACGATGAATTCGCCATCACCTATGCGCATACGCCAGTCAACCGCACGCGCATCAACGGCTTGCGTCGCAACCTGGTCGCACTAGCCGCTTCCGCCATTCCAGATGACTTAACGACTAGCTTACTGATTGAAATCTTAATGAATGACCCTTACCCGGTTGTCCGCCAACAAACTGCCATCAGCCTGGTCAAGCGCCTGGGTCCAGCTTGTCTAGCCTATCTCCAATTTGCGCAAGAACATGAAAAAGATTTAACCAACCGGGCTGAACTTGAGCGGTTGATCCAGTTAATTTCAGGGCAACCACTGGGGTAAAGCGGCATCCTCTATGTGGAAAATCACCTCGCCACTCGGAAACGAGCGAACCTCAACTTCTGGCTGAGCACCACCTACACCAACTGCAAAGCGTTGGTAGAGGATCCACTT
>DFYN01000046.1:13285-21978 GCA_002383615.1 Anaerolineaceae bacterium UBA4081 | reverse complement strand
TCCATAATCCATCGAATTAAAATCTTCTCCCAACACAAAACCAACTTCATTGGATGCCAAGTTAACCCTTACAACCTTGGTATAAGGCTGACCCTCTCCAACGAAATTTCTTAAGATTAATAATTGCGAGCCGTCACTACTCCAGATAGGTTTCTGAGGGATGGTTGTAGAGACTACTTGCCATGCAAGCGTTTCAGTATTAATAATATCAATTTCATTTTGTTCTGGGTTGAAAAATGCCAGATGCCTTCCATCTGGTGACCAGTTCGGTAATTGCCCTTGATAATTTTCAGACAGCGGCGCTGTACTCCCGTCAGAAATTCTTGCTGTCCATATCCGCGAGATACCGCGGCTGACACGAGTGAATGCCACCCATTGACCATCTGCCGACCAGGTGGGTTGACTACATATATCTGCTCCACAAGTAACCATGTAAGGGCTGTTGGTTTGCGCGCGAGTTTGCCAGAAGATATCTGACCCACCTTGTGAATTATAAGCAGCGTAGGCGATCATTTCACCATTCAGGCTGGCAGAATAGTCTATCACCTGTCCACCAGTTTCAGTAACCTGGCGGGACTCAACACCATCCATACTATATATCCAGAGTTCAGGTCCGTCATTTGGCTTCTGGATAACCAACACCTCAAGCGGTCGTACCTTAATTTCCCACTGGCGCTGATACGGCAAGAGAAAGCCGATAAATTGCTTTGCGCTGGCTGCCAAAATCAAGTGGTAAGTTGTATTATCCGTAAATGAGAATGTTGGTTTAAACTCAGCGATCGTCCCGGTCATTTTCCAGGTTCCTTCAATGGCGGGTGTGATCGTCAAACGGCTTAAAACGTCGCCTGCATCCATCACTCGTTTAAAGTCAATAGAAATAGGACCTTTGACCCCAACCTCATCCCGGAGAAGCGTTGGTCGAAGAATCACATACAGGCTTGCGTAGCCAATGGCTAATAAGACTATTGATATAACAATTATTGCGGATTTCTTATTCATAAAAGGACTGCCATCCCAGAAAATACTGAGATGGCAGTCAGCTTGCGCTTAAGGTGTCAAAGTTGGATTTGGCGTAATCGTTCCACCCAATGTTGGTACTAAGGGATATTGAAGTGTGGAGGTAGGAGCCAGTGTCGCAGTTGGCGTGACAAGATTGACAGGAATCACCAGAATCATTCCTACCTCAATTTTGTTCTTGTCGGTAATGACGTTTTTGTTTGCTTCGAGGATAGCTTCTACCGTACTGTTGAATTCAGCTGCAATACTGTCCAGAGAATCCCCAGATTGAACGGTGTAATTTATTTTCGTACCCCTGGGTAAATCTGATGGAACCGGCGTTGCAGTGGGCAGGGATTGACCCGGCGCAGGTATGATGATAATTTGATCCTCTGAGATCGGACACGTACCCGGCGCAAAATTGTTAATCGCCANNACAGTAGGCGTTAGCGTTTCCGTAGGCGTAATTGTCGGCGTAGGCGATGGTACAGTTGCCGTTGGTGTGTAGGTACTGGTAGCAGTGGGGGTTTTTGTGGCAAATAGCCCCGCAAAAGGTCGCCCACCACCGGAAACAGCGGGTATCAGCCATAGTAACAACAGGATTAAGCCAATGACCAACAGCAAGATAATGCCGCCTAAGATCAGGTATGGGGTAGTCTGTTGCCTTTTCTTGTATTTCAGGATCACATTTTGTGGCGAATCTTTTCGCATAATATCAATTCCTTGTTTTGGTGATGCTGGTAATATGAATAGCCAAAACGATATTTAGATAATACCACAAAAAAACGGCTCTAATTTCAGTTGAATTGATTTATTGTTGAATTGATTTATTAGCTTGCAATTTCAACGACATGTTATAATTTTTACAGCTTATTTTTCTGGCTCTAATCTATCTGGAGGATGAACATGGAAATTCGTATTACCAATTACAAACGGTGTGACGTTGTAAAAATCACCGGTCGTGTGGACAGCTCCACTGCTCCAGTTCTTGAACAAAATATCAAGAATCTTATGGAAGCCGGACATTACCATATCATTTTAGACTTGAGTGAACTTGATTTCATATCAAGCGCTGGATTACGTGTACTCATCTCCACCCAGAAAAACTGCAGACGGTACAACCGCGGAGAAGTCATTCTGGCGGCTGTCCCTCTCAATATCCTCAAAGCCTTGGATTTGGCTGGGTTTACTTCGCTATTTCACATAAAAGAGGATGTTGTTACCGCGGTGGCGAACTTCTAACCCACAGGTCAGCATGCCGAGCCAAATATTTCCGGGCGTTTTTGACAGCCTGCCTCACATCGCCAGCTTCGTGCTGGCGATTGCTCAGGAAGCTGGTTTTGATGGTTTCGACCTGTATCAAATTGAGACGGGGGTGGATGAGGCATGTTCGAACATCATCGAACATGCCTATTGTGGTGATTGCAGCGGATTGATTGAAATCGATTGCACAGCCAGCGATGACAAATTGGTAATTACCATCCGAGATCATGGTATGCCGTTTGATCCAAATTCAATTCGGAAGCCCAACTTGACATCCAAGCTCAAAGACCGTTGCGAACATGGATTAGGAATTTACATGATGCAGCAGTGGATGGACGAAGTTGAATACCAATTTTTCCCGGGTACAAATATCCTTACCCTCGTTAAATACAAATCTAAAGGGAAGTGATGTTCGATACACCTAAATTACCAGAAAATCCTGAATGGCGTCAATTCCTGAAGGTGGGTGAATCGCTCTTAGCCCTATCCTCAACGCCCGGACAAGTCGACCATTTATCAGAAATTGTACGAAAGTCCTTGAAGTGCAAGGTACATGTTTGGCTGCTGCCGCCTAATTACCCCCTTCCGGGCGAAGGAGAAGTTCCTCTACTCAACCCTGAGGATACCACAGGACTGATTGCCAAAGTCGTGGCTGAACGCCAAATGTGTTGTCAAATTTCAGCAACTGATGAAGATGAGTGTTCTCCGTTGCAAGGTCCCCAACTTATCGCAGCTCCAATTCAAACACAAGGAGCCTTGCTGGGCATTATCCTGGCGGACCGCACCTCGGGTGCCCCCTTTACAGACAGTGAAATGGTGTTCCTGGACGGGTTATGCGCCCACGCCGCAGTTGCCATGCAAGTTATTCGGCAAGTGGTCCTAAAGAACTGGCGTTATGAGCAGCTGATGCTGGTTCGCCAGGTAAGCGATCAGATTGCCCGATTACTAGACCTTGACGAGTTGTTTCAACGCGTTGTGACGTTGATCCAAAACACATTTGAATTTTATTATGTTGGAATCTTTACCCAGGAACCACAAGGGGAAACTTTACAATTTCGTGCCAGCGCAAGCCAATCCAAAAAGAAAACCAAGAAGGCGGTATTTACAGTCCAAAAACACCAGGGCATTGTCGGAGAAGTAGCAGCAACCGGACAAGAAATCCTGGCTGAAGATGTTGGTACTGATCAGAAGTACCGGTTTATTGATGCCTTGAAGGAAACCCGAAGCGAATTTGCTTTACCCCTCAAAGTTGAGGATCGTGTACTGGGTGTTCTGGATGTGCAAAGCAACCACCCACACGCCTTTCATGAAGTGGATCGCGAAGTTCTGCGCGCACTGGCATCTTCAATTGCCATAGCAATGGATGGAGCCCGAATGTGGGCGGATCTACAATGGCGAGCCGAACAAATCCAAACAATTGGTGAAGTTTCGCGTGCTCTTTCGTCCATCCTGGACCCAGACGAGCTTCTTGCTACGGTTGTGGACGTCATCCATAAACGCTTCCACTACCCATTTGTGCATATCTTTACAGTCCATACTGGCAGGCGAAAAATTTTCTATCGTGCAGGCAGTGGTGAAAGGTCTGAAGCGCTTGCCAACGAAGAAAAGACGTATGACCTGGACTCCCCGCTTGGTTTAATCCCCTTTACTGCTCGCACGGGTGAGGTGCGAATTGCAGATGATGTGGAAAAAGACCCTCTCTATATTCCATCTACCTTACCGCCTCACAATACACGCTCTGAATTAACTTTACCCTTAAAATTTGGAACGGATGTCCTTGGTGTCCTTGATCTTCAAAGTGATAAGGTAGGCACATTTACTGAAAATGATGTCTTCCTACTTGAAGCCCTGTCTGCTGGTATTGCAGTTGCCATCAGGAATGCCAATGTTTACCGATCAGAACAATGGCGTCGGCAAGTAGGTGAGTCGTTCCGTGAAGTTGCCGCATTATTAACTGCCAATATTGCAGTTGAGCAACTGCTACAGTCTATATTGCAAGAATTGGAACGCAACTTGCCTTGCGATGCGTCTGCTATCTGGTTAATGGATGAGGCTACTATGACTGCCGAGGTAGAAGGGCAAAGCCTGGTATTGGCAGCTTCGCGGGGTGTTGATGCTGAAAAGATAATCAGGGTTCGCCAAGAAAATCTGGATATTCGTGACTGGCTTAATACTGCGCTCAATGCACCAGAAGCCATCATTCGGCAGCCTGGCGACCCTGTGGGACCATTGGGGGCAGCCTGTGGATTCACAGATGAGTATTCATCTATTGCGGTACCGCTCAAAGCTGGGGAAAACGTTCTAGGTGTATTAACGATTGCGCATCAAACTAGCGGAAGATATGGTTCTGAGACGCGCATGATGACAACCACCTTTGCAAGTTATGCAGCTGCCGCAATTCAGACTGCCAGGTTGTTCACCCACGCCCAGGAGCAAGCCTGGATTTCAACCGTTCTTCTTCAAGTGTCGGACGCTTCCCGTTCCACTGCCTCCGGCGATGAGTTGCTTTCCACAATGGCACGCATCACCCCCCTTTTGGTCGGTGTTAGTAAATGCGCATTCTTTATCTGGGACCCATACCGAAATGGATATTCACTAAATTCATGGTATGGATTTGATCCCAGCGAGGACACCTTTATCGCCGAAGAAAAGTCAATAGCACTTTCACAGGTCCGTCAATCTGGTGTTGCGCTATTTGTGGATAAGCCAGATGAGAAAGTGGGTATGCCAGGACTGGATGGACCGAATGCCACCCACGTGCTCCTGCCCCTTTCCGCACATGGAGAATTCATGGGAGCATTTTACGTCTCGTATGAGACACCTGGATCCAAAAACGCCAACCTCACAAGTGATAATCAGACTCTCTCAATACTCCAAGGCATTGCGATTCAGACATCTGTCGCACTCTTAAATAATCATCTAATGGATGCCCGTCAGGAAGAAGCTTATGTCACTGCCGTACTTTTACAAGTTGCACAGGCAGTTGTTTCTCAAAGCAACCTGGACGATGTTTTAGAAACCATCATCCACCTCCTGCCAATCTTGGTTGGTTTGGATGCAGCGGTCATTTATGTATGGGACGAAGAACATCAATTATTTGAACCAGTAAAAGCATTTGCCCAATCGCACACGGACGAAGTTGAGTTACTTGAGACGGTGCATCATAAGGGTGACCATGATTTGCTCACCAGTGTCCTTGAAGAAGATACCTTACTGGTAGCGCCTTTGCCGCCTGCATTGACACCCGTAAGTAAGTGGGCAAACGCGGCTGTTTTTTCTGCCGATATGACTCCCACACCAGCCCAGTTGACTGGATCCGCCTGGTTGCTGGGTTTTCCTCTATCAATCAAAGGTGAGCGGTTTGGTGTGTTATTGACCAAAGAGAGCTCCATTCGTCCGGATACTTATGATCGCAGGCTTGAAATAATTACTGGAATCTCCCAGCAAATCGCTCTGGCAATCCAGAATGAACACCAACAAGAAGAAATGGTGAACCGAGAACGGATTGAGCGCGAAGTCCAGTTAGCACGCCAGATTCAACAAACATTCCTGCCGGACCGACCACCTGAAATTCCCGGTTGGGAGGTGGACTTGCGGTGGCAGACTGCGCGTGAAGTCGGCGGCGATTTTTATGATTTTTTCCCGCTCGGTGATGATTTGATGGGGTTTGTTGTTGCTGATGTTGCTGATAAGGGCATGCCAGCTGCACTTTACATGACCGTTACGCGCACTTTGATCCGTGCCATAGCACAAAATCAACCTTCGCCTGCACTAGTCCTGTCTTATGTGAACAACTTATTATCATTAGACACAATTAACGGCATGTTCGTAACATCTGCTTTCGGCATCTTAAATATGAAAACTGGACTGCTGGTTTATGCAAATGCCGGTCACAACTTACCCATCCTCATCCACAAGAGGACAGCCCGGGCATTACCACACGGCGGCATTGCGTTGGGAGTTATTGAGGACGCCGAATATCAGGATCATAATATTGAAATAGCCCCCGATGATGTTTTGGTGATGTACACCGATGGTGTAACCGAAAGCTTTTCCCCTGCAGGTGAGCCATTTGGTGATGAACGACTGATTGAGACCGTCCGAAAAAATAAAGATCACACTGCGGCAGCAGTATTAGCAAGTATTGAGGAGACTCTGCTTAGATTCCGTGAAGGTCAGCCACCGACTGATGACCTGACCATACTTGTCATCCACCGTCAATTATCTAAATAAAATCCATCAAAACGCTAAAATAATCAACCGCACTTTGCTGTGCGGTTGATTATTCTCCGAAGAAAAGCGCCCACCAAATTTGCCAGTTTTCAACCGCCATCGGTGTTGGCGTGGGCTGGTACACCGGTTGGGGTGTCACTCCCGCAGGCGGTATGGGGACAATCAGTTTATCGCCAGGTCGTACCATATGGTGTTCATACGCCCAAGACTCGACTGCCGAGTCCAGGGAAGCTTCTGTGATCTGATATTCAAGGGATGCCAGGGTCTGAGTGAGGTACATAACCTCGGTTGCGCCTTTATGGCTTTGATTGGTTTGTCTGACCAATTCCAAAATTCGAGAATTGAGATCCATCAATAAAAGAAAGACCACAACCGCACCAACGATCATGCTAATTTGCTTCCGCCCAATCTTAAACCGTTTCATATTCATATCTTACCCAATTGTAATCTAAACGACAAGATGGTTGACCGATAATTCTCATATGCGGGATGCAAGAATGAAGCCATGAAAACAAAAACCCCGCATCGCTGCGGGGTTGCCAGGTGCCGAAGGAGGGATTTGAACCCNNCGCCCTGAACGTAGCGCGTCTGCCAATTCCGCCACTTCGGCATGCTAACGATGGCAATTCTATCAAATTACCGTAGAATGTCAACCCATGCTGCAGAATATTCACTCGCCATTCTGTCTTCCCTTTTTTGAGGCATGCTATAATCCACGCAGGGAAAGCTTGTATGCAGACACTGCTCACACAAATCACGGTCTTCCTCATTCAACCGCCTGGCAACCTGGTTTACCACCTTGCATTGTGTTGTGCTCTTGTAGCCGCCCTTCAGTCTACGCTTGTCATCCGTCATGTAAATCCATCCAGCACTGGGCATCGCACCACCAACGGCATTTCCATACTGCTCGCTGCTCAACTCGGATTGTTCATTCTCAGTGCAGTCACCTGGCAAGGACAAAATAGCCTGCAATTTCTGCCGCCTCTCGACAGGGCAATTATCGCTTTCAGCATAATCTGGGGTGTGTGGTTGTGGGCTTTTCCCGAGCCATCTCGCACAGCTGATACAGGTACCTGGATGGCGTCATTAGCCATCATGATATTGTTTCTATTCACCAATTATTCGTGGCAGCCCTCAGTTAATCCCAATTTCAATCAAACCTGGCTGGACCTATCCTGGACAATCTTGATTCTGTTTCTCTCTGTGTCCGGGATCGCGTTAATAGCTATCAGACGCAAATCAGGGTGGATAAGTGGATTGTTTTTTACATCGCTGCTGACTTTTGGCACGGCTTTGCATCTGATCTTTGGCTTTCCCAATTCAGATTATGCTGGCGCGATACGAATCACCCAGGTGATCGCTTATCCTTTTCTGATTGGTTTAGCTATCATACCTGGTCATGATTTGCCCAAACCTGACAAGGATATTGAGGACCTTCAGGCTGAACCACTCAGACCCGCGGGTTTGGATTCTGATGATCCATCCCCGACACTTATCGCCGATTCAGATGAGACACCCCAATTCACAATCAGGCAATTACGTGAAGAAATTGCAACCCTCCGTTTGGCTTTAGATTCCGCACGAGCATCCGCCGTTCAAGAACAACCCGTCGATTTAGCTGCGCTGGTTGCCCTTCAGCAAGAATCTGATTCAACGATTGCGCAACTGGAAAGCGAAAACGCCCGTTTACAGGCAGCCCTGGAGACCTTGTCGCATTCGGAAGTCCACCCCTCAGGTGTCGTCCCTGAAGATGAATTGCGGATCAGCCGCCAGCGGGTTGCTGAATTGGAGGTACTGGTAGACCAGCTCCACACGCGTTTAGCACAGCAGCGTGCCATCGAAGAGCGGGAATTGGCTGGTCAAGCCACTTCCGACATTGTTCCAGAGCTGATTCGCGATTTGCGCCAGCCTGTTTCAGCCATATTCGGATATATAGACTTGCTGCTTGGCGATACCGCCGGGATTCTTGGCGCATCCCAACGTCACTACATAGAACGAATCAAGTCCTCCATGGAACGAGTATTGACCATTCTCGATGAGTTGTCACATGCTTCTGCCAAAGAGCCAGCAGGATTCTCAATATCAGCCTTGTTGCTGCCGGAGTTGATTGACCAGGCTACATCTAAAACTGCGCCTTTGTTCAGAGCCAAAGCCCTGTCATTACGGATCCAGGTAACTCCTGGACTTCCACCTGTTGAAGC
>DFYN01000046.1:9893-13264 GCA_002383615.1 Anaerolineaceae bacterium UBA4081 | reverse complement strand
TGCTCGTGAAAATTACAGACTCTAGTGGAGGAATGGGTCAAGACAGTGTCTCCAGCCTTTTTGCACGGAGACCACTGTCGGCAAAAAACATAAGTCAAGACAAAGCCACTGAGGATGGCAGCTTGATGATCGCAAAATCCCTGGTAGATGCCCATGGAGGTCGAATCTGGGCAGAAAGCCAACTTGGCAGTGCTACGACCCTCTTTTTGTTGCTTCCTACCAAATCCCCATTTTCTAAATCTAATCCGGATAAATGATAACAAATTATTGGTATTCGGTTTTTGTCGTCAACCAATTTACTGATGATCATTTTGCAGTGTACCATTTATTGGGAAAGCCAAACGAAGTTTTATGAAACGGTTATTGACCTATCTACTGGCATTCATTTCGCTTGCCTCTCTTGTGGGATGCCGGTTGGAAGAGGCATCCGCAATCTCTCCCCTTAACTCTCCTGCACCTATCCTTTACCTGACCAACGCAGACCCGAATCAAAAGCCTACCCTGACGCCATTTCAACCGATTGCGCCTACACCTACCGTCACACCAACTGAACCACCGCCTACACCTACATCACCACCCCGCACACCAACTCCGGAACCCATTAGCGAAGATAACCTACCCCCTCTTGAAGAAGATATCGGAAGGATCAACATCCTCTTGATGGGGTCAGATCAGAGGTCGGATCCAAGCTTCCGAACAGATGTGATGATCCTGGTTTCCATTAATTCAGAGGATGCCACCATAAGTCTGGTCTCATTTCCGCGAGATTTATATGTAACCATCCCCGGCTATATTCCTAACCGGATAAACGTCGCCCAATCATACGGTGGTTTTACTCTCGTTCAATCAGTCTTCCAGACCAACTTTGGTGTCGTACCAAAATACTATATGCTGACAGATTTTAATAGTTTCAGGCGGACGATTCAAATTCTCGGCGATCTGGATGTGGAAGTAGCCAAACCCCTTCGCGATAAATGCGACTTGCCCTGGAGCGACTATGGTTATTGCAGCCTGGAGCCGGGGACGGTTCGAATGGATGCCAAAACTGCCCTGTGGTACGTCCGCTCGCGCGGCAGCAGCAGCGACTTTGACCGTACCCGACGCGCCCAGGAAGTTCTGGTTGCGATGGGTAAACGTGTCTTAAGTTTGAACGCAATCAACCATGCATCGGAATTATACGAAGTACTGGTGCAGAACGTAGAAACAAATGTACCACCTTCGCTCATCACTGATTTGCTGCCGGTTGCATTTCGGGTAGCGTTGGACCCTGACCGAATTCAACACTATGCAGTGGACCCAAGTATGGTCAGTGATTATGTTGACCCGTACGGTCAGTGGGTCCTCTGGCCTAACCTGCCGGCTATACAAGCCATGCTGAGGGAAGCGATCTCGCAATAGTAATTGACAAGTCTTTTTGTTTCCTGTAAACTCAATATGAGGCTATACGAACAGGAGACTCTTCCATGTCCGAAATCCGCGCAAGTGAATCTCATATTACCAAAGATACCGGTCTGCAACCCGCACTACGCAGCTGGGAACTCTTCCTTCAAGATCAGGGTCGCTCACCCTACACCATTAAAGCATTCATGGGCGATGTTGCATTGCTTGCCAGTTACCTGCCAGCCGATAAAGCAATTGGTCACATCACCACAGACGACTTAAACCGATTCGTGCAGTGGTTGCAAACAGGTCGCAATATTCCCTGCTCTCCCAAGTCCCTCTCCCGCCGTGTGACATCCATCAAAGCATTTTTCCGCTGGCTGGCGGCATCGGGTCGGATTGATGGCAATCCGGCTGAAACAGTCCTCCAACAATCGGTAATCAGCCCTCTGCCTGAGGTGCTTACCCCAGAAGAGATGTTAACTGTTGTGGATGCTGCCCTTAAGATGCGTACTGCTGTAAAAGCCGATGCACGTCCGTACACTTTGCTGGCGTTACTNNTGTTTGTCCGTTATGCCAATCCATCCAACCGGTTTAAGGAAAGAAAACTACCATTGACCGCGGACTGGATTACCGCATACGAAGAATACCTGGTGCAGTACCATCCTTCTGACCAGATTTTCCCGTGGTCTCCCCGTCGGCTGGAATATATCCTTGAGGATATCGGCAAGGCAGCCGGCTTATCCAAACATTTGTCCTTTGACATGTGCCGTTGGACTTGCGCCCTCAATGATTGGCGCGGGGGTATGGAGGCAGATAAGATCCGCCAAAAATTGGGGGTATCGAAAATTCAATGGCGGGAAATCAGCCTAAAATTGAAGCAACTGGCTGGTACTAATCCATAAGTTAATTTCTGACTACCCGTAAGCAGATCACCCTGTGCGAAAATGGGGTGACACTTGCCAGTTCCGCAGGTCTTAAAGCCACAAGCCATAAGATTTCATCCCCAAATCCAACCACAGGCCAAGCAGCTCTAGCATGAACGGGAATCTTTTGATTGGTAAAAAAATTCCCAATCTTCATATGCCTACCCGCCATTCCAATTGGGCGGAACCTGTCACCTGGCTTTGCACGTCGTATCCATAACCGCCCGACGACTTTGTCTTCATCCAGCCAAACCGCATGCCCCTCAGGTGGTGGACCTTGCGGGTCTATCAACACCTCGGATTCTAATCTCCANNATCACATTGGGGATAATCGATTGATGATTGTAACTGGCGCTCGCTTATGACCAGCACGTCTTTATTAATCCACATCATGAGGTTTAATGCCCACTCAATCTTCCCCGCTGGAGGCGGCATTGCAATAAAATCCAAGCCTCGCTGAATAGCATCATAGGTCAGATCTGTGAGTCCCGGGCGTAACTTCTCTACGGCAATTCGCAGCAACATCCGCTGAATCGCCTCAGGGTTTTCACGGAAACTGGATAGCGCCAATAAGATTTCATCGTTCCGTACACTCAGATCGCAAACCTGCCAAGCGAGTTCCGCAGCTTTTTGAAGCACTTCATAATCACCGCTTAAGATTTGAGCAGTTCTTCCGAGTTGACGTTGAATTTGTGGATTATAGGATTGGAGGGTAGGGATTAACTCCAACCGAATTCGATTCCTGAGGTAATCAACAGAGTCATTCGTTTCATCGCGGACAGGTTGCCAGCCTTGCATCTGGCATTCAGATTCAATCTCTATCCGTGTAAATGACAATAAAGGACGAATCAAGGGGATAGCGTTACTCCATTGGGTGATGCTCCGGTAAGCCATCCCGCGCAACCCTGACAGACCACTGCCTCGAATGAGGTGCATCAACACTGTTTCAGCCTGGTCATCAGCCTGGTGACCTACTGCCACTGCCTCAGCGCCAATATCCAGCGCCACTTCAAACAGAAAACAGTAACGTTCGTTTCGGGCAGCCATTTCAATGGAAACTTTCTG
>DFYN01000046.1:5106-9825 GCA_002383615.1 Anaerolineaceae bacterium UBA4081 | reverse complement strand
CTATCGGGTCCACCAGATACCCCAACCACAACCTTATCACCCGGATGGATCAGGCATTCCTCACGTAACACTTTTGTAAACGATAACAAATCCATAAGGCGATTATAGCATTCGCATCTCGGTTGGGTATGCACATGGTCAACGATTAGGTTCACATAGGTTCACTTTTTTTGCTTGAATTATCATGATCCTTATGCTAGACTGATATAAATACTCACAATGGGACTTTACCATGGCAGAAAAAATCTTAATCGTTGACGATGATATTGATACTTTGCGTCTGGTTGGCACCATGCTCCAGAAACATGGTTATCTGATCGTTGCTGCCCATAGCGGCGCCCAAGCGCTTAAAGTCGCTCAAAGTGAAAGACCTGATGTCATTGTACTGGACGTTATGATGCCAGATATGGACGGCTATCAGGTTACCCGTGAACTTCGAAAACTAGCGGAAACTGCACTTACACCTATTATCATGTTTTCTGCTAAAACCCAGGTGGATGACCGGGTTGCAGGTTATGAGGCAGGTATTGATGATTACCTTACCAAACCAGTCCACCCGGCTGAGTTAATTGCGCACGTCAAAGCCCTGCTTACCCGTGGTCGAGGACAGGTTGCTCAAGTAACAATTCCTCGCGGGTATGTCATCGGCGTCATTGCGTGCCGGGGAGGAATGGGCGTGTCCACATTCGCCCTGAATCTGGCAATCGCCTGGACCTATCGGACCCACAAAGATGTGATTGCTGCTGAGCTCCGCCCCGGACAAGGTACTTGGGCATCGGAGTTGGGTTTTGCTGATCCAGATGGTTTGAATAATATCCTCAAAATGAAACCAACTGAAATTACCAGTAAAGTCGTTGAATCAGCCCTGATGAGGACGACTTTTGGACCTCGCCTTTTAATGGCTTCACTCCATTTTAAAGATGCTAAGTTTGGTGTCATGGCAGAACAAATGGAAGCGCTGGTTGCCCAGCTTAGTTACCTCACCCCAATCCTCATTTTAGACATCGGCACCCCATCCAATCCATCATTTGAACGCGTCTTGACTCTGTGCGATGAAGTCTTATTTATTACCGAACCGCAGCCCAACTCTGTTGCTCGAACCAAGGTTATGTTGGAAGATTTGGCAACCATCGGATTAGGCAAGACGAAGATGCTTAATCTTGTTCTCCTCAATCGTGTACGGGCAGACGTTCAGCTATCCATCACCCAGGTGCAGGATGCCTTACCCGGCAGCCAGGTGATAACAGTCATTCCACCTGCACCAGAATTAGCTTTTCAATCTGCCCAAAGGTTCCAACCGCTCATCACCATTCAACCGGATGGATTAATTGCGCAACAATTTCGCCGTTTGGTGGAAATCATGCAGCCGAGGTCAGAGCGACAATAGCCATCCTATAGAATAGAGAATTGCTGCGCTTCTCATCGAAGCGCAGTTATTATTTGCGAATCAGTCTTGGCTAATAATAGACTTTGGTGAAGTCATCGACACCTCATCCGTTTTGCAAAATAATTACCGAGCCCCACGCCGTCCAAATTGCCTTTCCAATAAGTCCACCGATAAGTGAATCATGGTCGGTCTACCGTGCGGACACGTCCGCGGAGAATGACAGGCTTCCAGGTCGCGCAGCAATGTCTGTTGCTCTATCTGAGAAAGAACCTGACCCGCTTTCACTGCCACACGTTTGCATACTCGCGCAATAATGCGTTGCTCCACTTGTCCTTGAAGCGGTGTCTCATCCTCTTCAAAATTCTCCACTACAACCCTAATCGCCAGTGTTGGATCGGCACCAGTAAATAATGCTGGAATTGCTCTTACTCTGAAGGTAGACGCACCAAATGGCTCGATATCAAATCCATAACCCTTTAATATTTCTAGTTGAGGTTCCAGTAAACTGGCAGCCTGCGGGGTCAGGGAAACTAATTCAGGTTCTAATAATGCCTGTGATGGAATTGCGTGGTGATCATGCTGGCTGAGCAACTTCTCAAATAACACACGCTCATGGGCGGCGTGCTGGTCAATGAGATATAGCCCATCGGGTCCTTCTGCAACCAAATATGCTGCACCGACCTGACCAACCAACCTCAATAGGGGTAAATCTCCAGGCAAAGGCTGATCTGAGACCGAAGATTGCTCTTTCTCCTCAAATCGTACTTCAGAATTTTCCGTATTTCCTCTACTCATTTCCCAGGCAGGGTCAACCACTTGGTCTGGAATCACAGTCTGCCAACTGGGTGCACTTACCTGCGGAACCGGTGAGTATGCCAATAAAGCTCGCCGAACTGCACGCTGCAGGGTTGAGAATACCCTATCCGAGTGGCGAAAACGAACTTCAGCTTTTGCCGGATGGACATTTACGTCCACTTCCTCCGGATCCAGGTCTATCATTAAGAATGCTTGAGGATATCGCCCAACCATAAGAAGAGTGTGATACGCTTGCATCAGGGCAGCGGATAATGAGCCATCCTGAACCCAACGACCGTTCAAGAAGAATGTGATTTCGCGGCGATTCGACCTCGTAAGTGAAATCGGGCTTGTGAAGCCATGAACTTGAATGCCTGGTTCCTCGAGGGCGACCGCAATCATTTGGCGTGATATGTCCACTCCATAAACCACTGACAGTGCTTCCCTGAAATCCCCATTACCACTCGTTTGTACAACGGCGCGGTTATCTTGATATAGGCTGATTTGTCGGTCGGAATATGCAATCGCATACCGTGAAACCAAACCATCAATTGCCTGGCGTTCAGTCATATCTTGCTTAAGGAATTTGAGCCTGGCAGGTACATTGAAAAATAAATCTTCCACCCTGATGACTGTTCCTGCCGGCACTCCCACAGGCTCTACCTTCCCCACCTTTCCACCCTCCACAACCAACTGCGCTCCTACCTTCTGCGAAGCCGGTCTGGATGTGAGTGTCAGTCGGGCAATAGAACCAATAGATGCGAGGGCTTCACCACGAAATCCCAGCGTGTTAATATGTTCCAGGTCTGCCGCAGTGCGCAGTTTACTGGTGGCATGACGTTCGACTGCGAGAGCCATCTCCTCAGGAAATATGCCATCACCATCATCGGCAACCTCAACAAGGCGCTTCCCCGCCCCTTCAATCCGGATTGAAATATTATGGGCGTTAGCGTCCAATGCATTTTCAAGTAATTCTTTAACCACAGATGCAGGTCGCTCAACGACTTCACCGGCAGCTATTTGTGAGGCTACGTCAGGTGGCAGGACTTGGATGGGCATGGCAATTCACCTCTCCTCTAATAAATTGATTATACCGTAGAGCGCTTTCTCTCAATCTTCAAGTAGATTTCGGTTATACTCAGCGCATATGCCAATTACAACCCTCCTAATTGACCTGGATGACACAGTCTATCCGAACAGCTGCGGTTTGGGAAATGCCATCCGAGCACGGATGGACCTTTACCTCGAAGTCAGGTTGGGATTTCAGAAAGAAACCATACCTGCTTTGCGCCACGACTTATTCACAAAATATGGCACGACCCTGCGAGGACTGCAAGCCGTTTACAATGTGGATGAAAACGACTTTCTTGCGTACGTCCACGACCTGCCTATCCCATCCTTCTTAAACCCCAACCCGACACTTGCAGCCGCTCTGCAAAGCCTCCCGCATCCAAAATATATATTTACCAACTCAGATATCCGCCATGCTAAGCGGGTTATGGCAACACTCGGAATAATGGATTGCTTCCTCGGGGTTATCGACATCCTGGCAATCTCTCCTTACTGTAAACCCATGCCAGAAGCATTCACCATCGCCCTGGCACAGTCAGGTCAGCCTGACCCATCCTCATGCCTGTTTGTAGATGACACNNATTGCCAATCTGGATTCCGCTAAACAGTTGGGGTTCCAAACCTTGCATGTCCATGATAATGGACTCCCCTCCAATGGTCACAAACATATACCACTCCTAGAATTCCTGCCGGATGCAATTCAACAAATCGAAGGTGCAATATGATGAGTGGCTCTCTTTCGCTAACTGCCTGGGTCGTCATCCTCCTTGTTGTAATCTTTGTAGTCATCATCAATCTGGGATTATTCACGTTAGCACATAAACGAGGAGACAAACAATTGAACGCGTCTACAACATTTAAGCGCGTAGCACATGCTGCCAGAAACCCGTTTGAACGCGAAGATAAAATGATGGCTGAATTGCACGATCGGGTCAGCCTCCTTCAATCTCAACGCGATTCAAAAAATAAACAAAAAATTGACGATTAATTCATACTTTCTTAATTTTCGTATGCTATCGTTAGACAGAGTTTTTTGCTAAAGGCAAAGGATACCTTATGGAAAACAAAACTGATCGCACCATCATCTTCATTATTGTCGGAATAGTTCTTCTTGCGGGTGCATTTTCAGGTGGAGTCCTGGTTGGCTGGCTCCTGCCCAATCAAGTCACCGNNGCGGATATATCCAGCCTGTTTAAGCCATTTTGGCAGGCATGGGACCTGGTACATGAGCAGTATGTTGACCAACCTGTGGATGACACAACGCTAATGCAAGGCGCCATCCAGGGCATGTTGTCATCCCTTGGTGATCCGCATACCGGATATATGACACCGGATGATTTCACACAAGCAAACGCGCCGTTGGAAGGGTCCTACGAAGGTATTGGCGCTTATGTCGATACGGATGGCGAGTATTTGACCATCATAACGCCAATGGTTGGCTCCCCTGCGGAAGCTGCCGGTCTGAA
>DFYN01000046.1:0-5093 GCA_002383615.1 Anaerolineaceae bacterium UBA4081 | reverse complement strand
GACCCGTTTGATGTGACCATCACCCGGCAGAAGATAACCATTGCCAGTGTTGAATCCAAAATGTTGGACGGCAATATTGCATATGTCCAGTTAAACACATTTGCTGAGGCAACAGACATTGAGCTGCGTGCGCAATTAAAGGACCTTCTGGCACAAAATCCTAAAGGTTTGATTTTGGATTTGCGCTACAACGGCGGCGGATACCTCAACACGGCTGTTCAGGTAATCTCAGAGTTTATTGAAGACGGCACAGTCCTCATCGAGCAATATGGTGATGGCTCGCGGGAAACCTACGAAGCATTGCCGGGTGGATTGGCGACAAAAATCCCCCTGGTTGTCCTTGTGAATGAGGGCTCAGCGTCTGCCTCTGAAATTACAGCTGGCGCGATCCAAGATTATGGGCGAGGAAAATTAGTAGGCGTTCAGACATACGGTAAAGGTTCGGTCCAAATTTGGACTGAGCTTGATAATCATCAAGGTGCAGTTCGAATTACAGTTGCGAGNNCGCGATCCTCAACTGGATAAGGCAATTGAATTGCTCAACCAATAACTGAAAGCATCGCACCTTGATGGGAAGAAACGGACATTCACTCTATTATTACGATTGAGGATAAAAATGGAAGGATTAATTTCAACCAAACGGATTATTTACCTGTTGGTGGTCTTAATTCTTGTGGTCGGTGCCGGGTTGACAGGAGTACTTGTGGGAGGTGTGGCAGTCTATCAGGCTGTTCAAAACACGGCGGTTGGAACAAGTACCACATCACAACTTGCAGATGCACCTGCCCTTCCTATCACTCAGAACCTTCAAATCAACACGTCTGATATTCAAACAACCATTACAGACGCAGTCAGTCGGTTGGGTCCAGCAGTTGTGACAGTGGTTGGGCAACTTCCCCCACAACAATCATTCTTTGGTTTGGTAGATGGTGGGACGGTCAGCGGCTCAGGCGTAATATTCAGTCCCGATGGCTACGTGATGACCAACAACCATGTCATTGAAAACACGATATCTTTAAAGGTTATCTTTGCCAGTGGGGAGGAGCGTGAAGCCAAAGTAATTGGATCTGATAAATTTTCAGACCTGGCAGTCCTTAAGACAACTGGACTGATGCCGGCTGTTGCTACCTTTGGTTCATCTGATTCTCTTCAACCTGGTGAAACGGTAATCGCCATCGGGTCACCACTGGGCGATTTTAAGAATTCGGTAACCGTGGGCGTCATCAGTGCTCTGGGGAGAAGCCTGGATACGGGTAATGGTTACTTGATGGAAGGATTGATCCAAACTGATGCTGCCATCAATAGTGGAAATTCTGGAGGACCCCTTTTGAATCTGGCAGGTGAAGTGATTGGGATTAACACACTCATTGTCCGTGGCAGTGGAACAGTTGAGGGGTTAGGCTTTGCCATCCCCTCTTCCACTGCCTATGCTGTTGCTCAGCAAATCTTAACCAACGGATATGTCGCCCGACCGTACCTGGGAATTCGCTGGCAATCCATTACACCATCCATTGCCCGAGCGTATAACCTGCCTGTTGAGTATGGCGTGTATATCACGAAGGTCTTCCCGGACAGCCCTGCCGCTGACGCTGGGATACAAAGCGGCGACATCATCATTGCGCTTGATTCAATCGCTATTGATGATACCCACCCTTACACAAATTTGCTATTCAACTACAAACCCGGAGATGAAGTGACTATTTCCATTTACCGAGATAAAAGGCAGATAGATTTGCCTGTAACTCTCGCAGAAATCAGTACATAACCCAAGTTGGTGTTTGTATCAGTTGAATTATTCATTAGATTANNGCTATTGGGGTTTATAATCCTCACTCGTGATATTTAATATTGGAGAGGCTCATGGAGCACAGCGTAATGATTGAATCCGAAATTAAACCCAAGATGCATTTTTCTGGCAAGGTGCTGAGAACATCCCTGGCTGGCGCCCTGGTTGATATTGGTCAGGCACAACCGGCGATGCTGCATATCTCACAAATTGTTGCACCTGAAGGAGAAACCATTAAACGGGTTTCCGATGTCCTGAAAGAAGGTCAGGAGATCGATGTGTGGGTGAAAAAAGTCACCCGCAAGGATGAAGTCGAACGCGTTGAAGTGACCATGTTCCAGCCGCTCGACCTTGAATGGCGCGATATCAAGAAGGGTATGACGGTCAAAGGCAAAGTTGTTCGTCTGGAAAAGTTTGGCGCATTTATTGAAATTGGCGCTGAGCGACCCGGTTTGGTGCACATCAGCGAAATGGCACATGGTTATGTCCGTGAACCTTCTGACATTCTCAAAACTGGAGATGAAATTGAAGCCCAGGTGATTGACTTCAATCGCCACAAGCGTCAGATCAAACTTAGCATTAAAGCCTTGCAGCCGGAACCAGTGAAGGAAGAAATCCCTGCGCCAGCCCCACGTCCCGAGACACCCCGCCGCGAAAAACCGATTCGAAAGAAGAAACCAGGTCGCGACCATAGTGACGGCGATTATGCTGTATTGCAAACTATGGAAGAAAATGTGCCTCAGGAAGTAGAAGCTACGGCAATGGAAGTTGCCATGCGCGAAGCCATGGACAAAGCCAAGACTCGCAAGCGCCAAAATGAAGAGAAAGCCCGCCGTGCAAAAAGCGGCGGCAGCAGCGAGCAGGAAGAAATTCTTTCCCGCACCCTCGGCTCTCGACCCAACGCCTGAAACAACCTTCTCAACCCCGCCCTCACCTGGCGGGGTTGATATTTACTGTCAGTCAAATTTTATGATATAGTCATATTGGAGTGAATGTTATGCATGGGTCAATACAAGCTAACCACGAACCCTAATTCTTGATTTTATGTGAGGAGGTGTCGCATCAGCGACCCTCCTCACTCCTTAATAAGGGCATTCACAGATTCCGGAGGTCCAATGGCGCCTAAATATATCTTCTTCACGGGTGGTGTAGTCAGCTCAGTTGGAAAGGGCGTGACGGCTGCAGCGATTGGTCGGTTGCTCAAAGAGCGCGGTTTCACGGTTGCAGTGCAAAAGCTTGACCCATACATCAATGTTGATCCGGGTACGATGAGCCCTTATCAGCATGGTGAAGTTTTTGTGCTGGACGACGGGGCAGAAACCGACCTGGACCTTGGTCATTATGAACGCTTCATCGACGTCCGCCTGAGCCGAGTCTGCAACGTTACCACCGGTCAAGTGTATGCAGAAGTTATCGGCGCAGAACGGCGTGGTGATTTTTTGGGTGGTACCATCCAGGTTATTCCGCATATCACCAATGAAATCAAGCGACGCATTGGTTTGGTATCCAAAGCGACCGGCGCTGAGTTTATTTTGGTTGAAGTTGGTGGAACCGTTGGTGATTATGAATCCCTGCCTTTTCTGGAAGCGCTGCGTCAATTAAGGTCTGACCTTGGGCGCGAAAACACCCTTTATATCCATGTGACCTGGCTGCCGTACATCGGTGCAACAGGGGAATTAAAAACCAAACCTACCCAGCATTCGGTTAGCGAATTGCGATCCCTGGGTATTTCTCCGGATATGATCGTCGCCCGCTCGGATTATCCGGTAGAGGAAGCACTGTGCGAAAAAATTGCGCTGTTCTGCGATGTAGAGAAGAAAGCTGTCGTGCCGATGGTAACTACGCCAATCCTTTATGAAGTACCCCTTCTGCTCGAGAAAGCGGGCGTAGCGGATTACATCCTGCAGCGGTTTGGAATGACCGCTCGCCGCAAGCCGGATTGGACTGAATGGGAACACCTGATGACAGAAATTAGGAAGCAGAAACCTTCGGTGACCATTGCCCTGGTTGGAAAATATGTGGAGTTACACGATGCATATTTATCGGTACGGGAAGCGCTCAAACACGCCGCCATTCACGCTGGGGTTGAATTGGATCTGCGATGGGTGCATTCCGCTGACCTTGAAAAAGGTAAAGGCTGGGAGCAACTGGAAGGCGTGAATGGCATCATTGTGCCTGGTGGCTTCGGTACACGAGGGATTGAAGGCAAAATCCAGGCAGCTGCCTATGCACGAACCCATCTCATTCCCTATTTGGGATTGTGCCTGGGGATGCAGCTCATGGTTGTCGATTTTGCCCGCTATGTGTTGGGAACTGACCAGGTCAATTCCACTGAATTTGACCGCTCCACCCCCCACCCGGTAATTGACTTAATGCCAGATCAGCAAAATATTCAAGATTTGGGTGGCACGATGCGGTTGGGGTTATATCCCTGCCACTTGCAGCCGGATACCATCGCGTCGAGAGCTTACCAAGAAGAAGATGTCGCAGAAAGGCATCGCCACCGATTTGAGTTCAATAACCGTTATCGCGAGTTGCTGGGGCAGCATGGCATGGTATTTTCCGGGTTATCCCCAGATGGACGACTGGTTGAAATTGCGGAGTTGACCGATCACCCCTTTATGGTTGGAACCCAATTTCATCCCGAGTTCCTATCCCGACCCAATCGCCCGCATCCACTCTTCCTGGCGTTTATGCGCGCAGCAGCAACTCATGCAGGAATTAAACCCACAAATGAGGAATAGGGACTTCAAGGGTTCTTTCGGATATTTGGCGGCAACCAAATAAACGTTAAGTAGCGTGTGCCCCATCCTCAAAATTGAGAATAACGATGCGCTTATCAGCGCCTTGTTCCATTATTGTTCTGCCTGCAATTCATCCAGCACTTTCAGCACAGTGGCATTTTCGGGGATATCCTGCATATTTTCTCCATACTCAGTGAAACGGATCAAACCTTGTTGATCAATCACAAACACAGCCGGCATTCGTCCGGCTTTCAACCAGTTGATCTCCTGGTGATATGTACTGGCAACCTGTGAGCGGATATCAGCCAATCCAATGAACGGCATCTCTTGTTCTGCCCAGAATCGTTTAAATGAATTGGGACCATCTGGTCCAAGAGCGATGATTTCAGCTCCACGAGCGGTAAACTCTGCATAGTCTTGACGCAACTGCGCCAAATGCCGGCGGCAGAATGGTCAGACAAACCCACGCATCAGCACCAGGACAATCGAACGCTTTCCCCGATAATCACTCAGATGAACCGTCCGTCCATTGGTATCAGTCAAGGTGAAATCAGGGGCTTCTG
>DFYN01000092.1 GCA_002383615.1 Anaerolineaceae bacterium UBA4081 | reverse complement strand
TGAATTGGAGCGAGAGCCCACAGATTACTGGCATGAACGGCACGTGGACTTGATCAGCCGCCAGTTTTCCATAACAGCACCTCAGCTTCAGGTGACCGCCGCAATGATGGGCGAGCGGGTTAATCTGTAACATTTGGCGCGCTCTTAAGGGATGCATGACCATTGCCGCCATAATGGGTGATGTTATGATTAATTTGAGGGTCTATTACACTGATGTCGTCTGAGACTAAAGTTCAGGGCAATTCCACGCGATACACGCCTGCACAACCGTTATTCAAGTTGTTGTGGCGTGTGTACAAGTACCTGAAACCGTACGGGTGGTACACATTTGGGACTTACTTGTCGTTGGTCTTTGTCATGGTTTTGAATATTGCCATCCCGCAGTTTATTCGCTTGATTATTGATACGGACATCAGCGGTCAGCAGCCGCGTATGCTGCTCTGGTCAGTGTTGGCGTTGGTAGGCTTGGCGGTGATCAAAGGTGCGCTGAATTACTTCCAGGGGGTCTGGAGTGAAAAAGCGTCTCAAAATGTGGCTTACGATATCCGCAATGCCATCCAAAAGAAATTAACCCTGCTCTCGTTTTCCTTCCATGACCAATCGGAAACTGGCGAACTGCTCTCGCGAGCGATCCAGGATGTGGAGCGCCTCCGATTCTTGACAGGCAGGGCGACTATCCGCATCCTGGAAGGGGTGCTGCTACTGGTTATGACGGCGGTTGTGCTTCTGACCATGAACCTCCACCTGGGGCTGCTCTCGCTGGCAGCCATTCCGCTGCTGGTTTACTGGGCGCTCCATTTTGGGACACGCCTGCGCCCGCTCTCGCTGCAGGTGCAAAAACAACTGGCGACCCTGACCACCACCGTGGAGCAAAACTTGCGCGGCAGCCGGGTGGTGAAAGCTTATGCGCAGGAGCAAGCAGAGGTGGACCGCTTTGAGCAGGAGAATACCCGCTGGTATAACCTGTCCACCCGCTCAGCCCAGATGCAGGCAGTAAATGGTCCGTTGTTGATCCTGATAGCCAACATCAGTGTGGCTGCCATCCTGTGGTACGGCGGGCGGCTGGTGATTGGCGGTCAGCTGACGCTGGGCGAACTGATTGCGTTTACGACCTACATGGGGCAATTGATTGAACCCGTCCGCCGCCTTGGAATGATCATTCCAGCAGTTGCCATCGCGGGTTCGTCTGCGGAGCGGATATTTGACATCCTGGACACTGTGGCGGATGTGAAAGATGAGCCAGGCGCAAAACCAATCGGCAACCTGACCGGGAAAGTGGCGTTTGAACATGTTTCCTTTGGCTACCGTGAGCGCCAGGTACTGCAGGATGTCGATTTTGTGGTTCAGCCCGGGCAGCGGGTGGCATTGCTGGGCGCGACCGGTTCGGGTAAATCCAGCATTGTCAGCCTCATTCCACGCTTTTATGACCCCACCGCCGGGCGCATCCTGATAGATGATGTGGATATCCGTGGGGTGACATTGCATTCACTGCGCAGCCAGATTGGCGTGGTGCTGCAGGAAACGACCCTGTTTGCTGCCAGCATCCGTGAAAATATCGCTTTTGGTTGCGCGGCTGCCAGTGAGGAGCAGATTGAGGCTGCTGCCAGGGCAGCCCAGGCGCATGATTTCATCATGGAGAGCCCGCAGGGGTATGATACGCATGTCGGTGAACGGGGCGTCACCCTTTCAGGCGGGCAAAAACAGCGCCTGGCGATTGCGCGTGCCTTGCTGCTCAATCCACGCGTGTTGATATTGGATGATGCCACGGCTTCGGTAGATTCCGAAACTGAGTATCTCATCCAGACTGCGTTTGAAACCCTGATGGAGGGTCGCACGACATTCGTAATTGCCCACCGCCTCAGTACCGTGCGCAAAGCGGACCTGATTTTGGTGCTGGATGACGGACGCATTGCAGCTCAGGGCACTCATCAAACCCTGATGGCAACGTCAGCCCTGTATCGTGAGATTTATACCCAGCAACTGCAAAACCCAGAGGAGGCGGTATGAGCTTCTCTATTGGTTTTGGCTCATCCGGCATGGGTCCGCGCTCGGCGTTGGAAGATTTTGGCAGCCGGGGTGAGCACAGCGGCGAAATGGTCAACTGGCAGGTGATCAAGCGCATGCTGGTCTACTTGCGCCCGCATCTGGGCAAAATGGTGTTCGCGTTCATCTTGACCCTGGGGGGTTCGGGTTTGATTTTAGTCATACCTTATTTGATGAAGGTCGCAATTGATCAGTACATTACTCCGGGAGACGCGGCGGGGTTGACCAGAATTGCGTTATGGCTTGGTCTGGCTTTTGTAGGGTCCTTCGTCGTCAGCGCCGGGCAGCAGTACTTGCTCTCCTGGGTTGGTCAGCGGGTGCTGGCTAAACTGCGCGGTGACCTGTTTGTCCACCTGCAGCGCATGCACCTGGGCTACCATGACACCCATATCGCCGGTGTGACCGTCTCACGCGTCATCAACGATGTGGCGGAAATCAACGAACTGCTTTCACAGGGCGTTATTACTTTGTTGGGCGACTTGCTGGTGCTGGTGGGCATCATTGTCGTCATGTTAAGTATGAGCCCGTTGTTGGCGCTGGTAACTTTTGCTGTACTGCCCCTCATGTTCATGGCAACCTGGATGTTTTCCCACCAGGCACAGAAGGCATTCCGAGAAACGCGCTCCAAAGTGGCGGCGGTGGTGGGAGACCTGGCGGAGGACTTGAGCGGTATGCGTGCCATCCAGGCGTTCTCGCAGGAGCAGGCTTCGTACGACCGATTTGAACGCGTCAATCTTGCCAACCGCAACGCTTATGTCAACGCCATGACACTGTCGTTTATATTCTTACCGACCATTGAGATTCTGGGCATGCTGGCTACGGTCATTGTGCTTGGTTTTGGCGGTAATTTGGTAATTAGCGGGCAGGTGACGATGGGTGTGCTGGTGGCATTCCTGTCTTATGTTACCCGTTTCTTCCAACCCATCCAGGAACTGAGCCGGTTGTACACCACCTTCCAGTCGGCTATGGCAGGCGGGGAACAGGCGCTCAAACTGCTGGATACCCCCATTGAGGTAACCGATGCGCCTGATGCTATACTTTTACCTCTGATACGGGGAAAAGTTGAACTGGCACACGTGGATTTCCGCTACCGCCCTGATTCGCCAATGGTGCTGCATGACATCAACATGACGATTGAACCGGGGACAACAGCCGCACTGGTAGGACCAACCGGGGCAGGCAAGACGTCCATCGCCAGCCTATTGGCACGCTTTTATGATGTGACCGCTGGCAGCATTTGCATTGATGGGGTGGATATCCGTGGCGTGACACAACAGTCGCTCAGGCAGCAGGTACGCATTGTGACGCAGGACCCCTTCCTGTTCTCCCGTTCCATCTTGGAGAATATTCGGTTTGGTAAACCGGATGCGACTCAGGCGGATGTGGAACGCGCTGCCCGCCAGGCGAATGCGCATGGTTTCATCTCTGCATTACCGGAAGGCTACCAGACGCGGATCATGGAAGGCGGCATCAACCTGTCGGTCGGGCAGCGCCAGCTCATCAGCATTGCGCGTGCCATTTTAACCGATCCGCGCATTCTGGTGCTGGATGAAGCCACTGCGAATATTGACACATTGACTGAGGTACTCATCCAGAAAGCGCTGGATAACCTGCTGCGTAACCGCACTGCCATTGTTATTGCCCACCGCCTGAGTACAGTACTGCGCGCCGATTGGATCTATGTGCTGGATGGGGGACAAATTATTGAGCAGGGNNAGCATGCTGACTTATTGGAAAAAGGTGGTTTATACGCCTCATTATATGAGCGGCAATTCCGTCCACCGGATTGAGGTTAGGTTACTGTATCAAAAGTCCATAATATCACTATAATGAATACTATCCTGTTCTCTTCACTTAACTGAGAGCAGACCATTAGCGCAATCAGATGCGCTTTTCCAAAACTCCGAGGAGGAAAGAAATGTCGAGAAAAATTGGTTTCATGATGGTGGTGGTTTTGTTGGCAGCGACTGTTCTGGCTGCCTGCCAGCCTACCCCCGCGACCCCTGAAGTCATTGCTGACACCGAATTAAACGTCCTGTGCACGCCGCAGGAACAATGGTGCCAGGGAATGAAACAGGAATTCGAAGCGAAGTACGGCATCACCGTCAATTACGTCCGCATGTCGGCTGGTGAAGCCCTCGCTCGCATCGAAGCCGAAAAAGATGCCCCTACTTTTGATATTTGGTGGGGCGGACCCATTGACAGCTTTGTAGCTGCCAAGGGTAAGGGATTGCTCGAAACCTATGTATCCCCTAATTTTGCCAACCTGCGCGACCCTGTCCTGATGAAGGACGTCGACAACCAGTGGGTGGGTGTCTATGTCGGATCGCTTGGGTTCGCCACCAACACCGAATGGCTGGCTGCGCACCCCGGTACCGCTGCGCCCACATCCTGGGATGACCTGCTTAAACCCGAATTTAAGGGTCAGGTTATGGTAGCTCATCCTTCAACCTCTGGTACATCCTATACCGCCCTTGCCACCATCCTTCAGATTCGTGGTGAGGAAGCCGGCTGGGAATATATCAAGAAGTATGCTGCCCAGATGGCGCAATTCACCAAGAGCGGCGCAGCCCCTGCCAAATTCGTAGGTCAGGGCGAAGCGGCTGTTGCCATTGTTTTCTCTCATGACACTGTGAATGAAATCGAAAACAACAAGATGCCGCTGGTGTTAACCTTCCCGGCTGAGGGTACAGGATATGAAATTGGCGGTGAGGCAATCCTTAAAGGCGCCAAGCACATGCAAGCCGCCAAGTTGTGGTACGACTGGGCGATCTCACCAGAAGGTCAATCCCTCGGACCCAAGTATGCAGCCTATCAAGCGCCAACCGTCAATGGTGTTGAACTATCGCACCCTGAACTTTTGGATGTCAACCTGATTGATTATGACTTCGTTTGGGCTGGTGAACACAAAACCGAATTTGTAGACAAATTCACCAACGAAATTGCCAACGCTGAAAACCTGAAACAATAAAGTTTTTGACTCATGCTGGGCGGTGAAAACCGCCCAGCATGATTTATCAAAGGAGAATGATGCAGACCGCCTCAGCCAGTCCAGATTCTCCCGCTCGAAAATTCTCGGGTTTTACCCATCGCATTCGCGAGTTTACGCTCATCGGAAGAGACCCGGTGCTGTTTATCAGCCTGTTGCTTTCAGGTATCTTCATCTTTGTCTTTGTCATATTCCCTTTATTTAGGTCGGTCGCTGGCGGGTTCTTTTCCAAGGAAGGAACCTGGGACGTAACCTATTTTGCCCGTTACTTTGATGATTATTACGGTCCAGCGCTGCGCAGGGCTTTCCTGGATACGATGACCATGGGCTTGCTGACTGCGACATCAGGTACATTGGTCGGCTTTATATTTGCCTATGCCGTCGTGCGCTGCAATATCCCCGGCAAGAACATTGTGCACTGGCTGGCTCTAGTGCCGACCGTCTCTCCGCCGTTTGCATTAGCGCTCAGCATGATCCTGTTGTTTGGAAGGAACGGACTGATCACCCGAAAATTGCTGGGCATCCAGTTTGTATCGGGGATGAATGATATATACGGCTTAGATGGTCTGGTAATTGTCCAAACCATTACATTCTTCTCTGTTTCTTACCTGATGTTAAAAGCCATGCTGGAACGGTTGAATCCGGCAATCGAAGAAGCCGCTGCCAGCCTGGGTGCAGGTCGGTTTTACCTCTTCCGGACGATTACTTTGCCGCTGCTTATTCCGGGTATTGCGGGTTCATTCTTACTGCTGTTCGTTGAATCACTGGCTGACCTGGGCAACCCCCTCTTTATTGCAGGTAACAAAACGGTGCTGTCTTCCCAAATTTTCCTGGCGGTGATTGGCGAATACAACTATCAGAAAGCCTCTGCCCTCTCCCTGGTGCTGATCATCCCCACCTTGATCATCTTTTTGGTGCAACGGTACTATGTCAATCGCCGCACTTATATCTCTGTGACGGGCAAGCCAGCCGGCTCTCAAATCATGGAGAAGGACCCGGTCATCCGCTGGGTGGTCAATGGTTTGGCTTACCTGATTATTGCTTTCATCATTCTGCTGTACGCCACCATTATTTACGGCTCATTCAGCACTGCCTGGGGGGTGGACTTCACGCCTACGCTGCGGCATTGGTCTATGACGCTGACGCGCGGGGTGGAAGCCATTCTTGATACAACCTTCCTGTCTGCCATGGCAACACCCTTTGCCGCCATCCTGGGCATGATTATCGCCTGGCTGGTTGTGAGGAAGAAATTTACCGGGAAGGATGCATTGGATTTTACGTCCAACCTGGGCGGCGCTGTGCCGGGCACCATCCTGGGTATTGGCTTTATCCTGGCGTTCAATAAGCCGCCGCTTGCCCTTGCCATTGGTGTTTATGCTGTCCTGGCGTTATTCTTTGCCCAGGTGGTGGGGAAAACTGCACCTGAGCGCATTATCATACTTATCTTGGGGACGGCTGCAGGTGTAGGGTTGACACGCGTTCCCCAGACAACGATGTATTATGTGCTGGGGGGGTTGTATATCGCGATAGCGATCTTTATCTTGATCACCCAGCGGAAATTCCTGCAACCGCTTCTGGTTGCTTTGTTCGGTGTGTATGTGATGACTGCCAATTGGGCAGTGGCGATTGCCAAACCCATTGCGGATTTCAGCCGAACGATGGAACGCGGATTTTGGAGCAATGCCATCTTCCAGATTTCAGACCACATTAAAGTCCTGGTGCAACCGCCACCATCCTTACTTGCTATTGTGCTGGTGTTTGCGGGCGTCATCCTGCTGCAGAACCTGAAAGGGAAGGGCTTTCGGATTGGGATTGGTGCAATGGGGTTGGCAATTCCATGTGCGCTCTCGTTTGTAGGTGTCCCCTTTGCCATGGTGGGCGGCGCTTATATCATCATGGCTGCCTTCATTGTTCGTAGCCTGCCAGCTTCAGTGCGTTCTGGCGTGGCAGCGCTGCAACAGATCGACCCCTCCATCGAGGAAGCGTCAAATATACTGGGCGCAGATGCCCAGTACACCTTCCGCAAAGTCACGCTGCCACTCATCCTGCCGGCATTGTTCGCCGGGTTAATCTTCAGCTTTACTCGCCACATGACCAGCCTGTCCGCCATCATTTTCTTGGTCAGCGCAAAATGGCGGATTGTGACGGCATCCATCTTGAGCGAATGGGAACAGGGCGGGGTCAGCATTGCTGCAGCGTATTCAACCGTAATCATTGTACTCGTGATGGTTGCCATCTTTTTCCTGAACTTTTTGGTCAATCGAATATTCAAAGGTCGGGGCTCGGTCGATATGAGCCAGGGATTCTAAACATGACAACTGACACAACCCCCAAATATCTGAGCCTGCAGAATATCACCAAGGTCTTTGCTTCACGCGGCGAGGTTGGCGAAGTTACGGCGGTACGGGACGCCACCCTTGAAATTGAGAAAGGTGAGTTGGTTACCCTGCTGGGTCCCAGCGGATGTGGCAAGACGACCACCTTGCGTATGATTGCGGGGTTCGAATTTCCCACCTATGGCAAAATTATCCTGGATGGTCAGGATATTAACCCCCTGCCACCGCACAAGCGCGACATGTCCATGGTGTTTCAGAGTTATGCCATCTTTCCGCACTTGAATGTTTTTGAGAATATCGCTTACGGTCTGAACGTGCAGCACCTTTCCAATGCGGAGATTGAGCGGCGTGTGGGTAAAGTGCTGGAACTAGTCCATTTGGAGGGGTTCGGTCAACGCGCCCCCACCCAGTTATCCGGCGGACAGCAGCAGCGTGTGGCGCTGGCGCGTGCGTTGGTGATGGAGCCCAAAGTTCTCTTAATGGATGAACCCCTTTCCAACCTGGATGCCAAATTACGCGAAGAGATGCGTACAGAAATCCGACGCATTCAGAAGGAATTAAATATCACCAGTGTTTACGTGACGCATGACCAGATTGAAGCCATGACCCTCTCTGACCGGATTGTAGTTATGAACCTCGGGGTTATTGAACAGATTGGCACGCCATTGGAAATGTACCGTTATCCCAACAGCCGTTTTGTGGCAGACTTTATCGGACGCGCCAATTTTGTACCCGGTGTGATTCAAGAGCAAACCAGCCAAAAATTAACCGTGACCACGCTGGGTGAGGTGGTACCTCTCAAGAATGTCCAACGCATCTTCAAAGTTCATGAGGAAGTGACCTTGATTGTGCGCCCGGAAATGATTCGGGTGAAGAAAACCGGTGAGCTTTTCAAAGGCGTCATCCGCCGGGCGGTTTACCTGGGGGATGTGTGTGAATATGATGTAGAGGTCAGCGGGCAGTTGCTAACCGGGCTGGAAACTGATCCAAATCAGATGGAACTCATCCCAGAGGGCGAACAGGTGACGGTTGGATTCGCTGAAGGCTGTATCCAGGT
>DFYN01000110.1:16760-16922 GCA_002383615.1 Anaerolineaceae bacterium UBA4081 | reverse complement strand
TTGGTCAGGCTGAATTCTTTTATTACGGCGGGTTTATTGGGTGATATCAAGCGTGGACAGCAATCCATTCACCAGGCTGCTCCGGGTGATGCACCACTTGCTGTCATTCTTTTTGAGGTCAAGGATAAAATCCAGCTCCTTCTTGGCAGCCACACCCTGCGG
>DFYN01000110.1:3212-16642 GCA_002383615.1 Anaerolineaceae bacterium UBA4081 | reverse complement strand
GTCACCGTGGACTCAGCAGTTGCTTGACCAACCACCTTGCCGACTGCCGAGCAGCCAGCGGAAAACACCACCATGACGATTATGACCACCCTGATCAACTTGTTCATCTTATCCTCTCAGTTTTCGCATGAAATCTTCGATGGACGGAACCGTTTTTCCGCCCGGTTGACTGATGCCGTGTTGTTCCCACTCACCCACCCCGAGCAACGGGTTGCGGAACGCCGCCAACAGCACCTCTCGCACTAAAGCCACCTCGCTGGATTGTAGGGGCGGATTACGGGGTTCAAACACTTCCCGCAGGAAGGTTGAAGCAAAGAATAGTTTTCGTTCCGATTGCTCCAACCAGGCAATGAAATTGCCAAGACGGGCAGGTTGCTCCACCGCCTTCAAGAAGAACCCCACACCCACACCGCCGCCTGTTTCGCTGCGGTTTGCCATATCTGTGGGTTCGTTGGCTGCCAATTGCAAGCTTGCCAGATGGCTGGTTAATTCCACGCCATCATCAGCGCTTCGAAGCAGTTCCAATTCCGCCGAACGGAACTGGAATACGATTTCATACAAACGTGTCGGGAATAACCGATAAGCGGGACAATTGCTATCCACCCATAGACCATAGGAACTCAGTTCATGGTTGAGGTGTTCGCGAATTTGGGCGTTGACGCGCCGGATATCAGCCGCAGACCAAATGTCAATATCCACATTGTGGAAGACGGACTTGACTGCCATACGCAGCACGCCTTCACTTTCCCGCGAGCCATCCTGTCTGAAGGAACCGCCAATCTCGGCATCAATTTCGCCCAGGTAGCCTGCACTCTCAAAAATATCTGCTCGACCATTGAAGTGATTGACAAATATCACCGGGTCCTTGATGGTGATGGGATAAAGGAATTTAGCCACGCCCATATCGCTGGAACTGGTAGATATTCCCGCAAATTCACGCCGTACTTCCACGCTTACAAAGCCGATTTGCTGCGACAGGGATAAGACTTCAGCTGTGGCACCCTTTTCAAAGAGAGGCAGGCGCACCACCTCACCGGGTAAATACACTTCAACAAAAGACTGCGCATCCACAATTTCCTGGTCGCGAGCCACAAGCCCGATGGTACCCTGGGGAATTAACGCAGATTTTGCCATACCTTTTGCCCGTCCAATTTTATCAATCTTGCGGGCAATTTTTACCGTCACATTGATATTAAATGTCTCCGCCATGTTAACCTCCAGAGCAATTATTCATACTGGGATGAAGGCAAAACGATATCAGATGCACGCCGACGCTGTGTTTGAATACGTTTTAGGGCAGCATCCTTGCGATATGTAACCTCAAATGTCCAGGCTCGCACAGTTGCCTGCACCAAAGCAGCAATTACGTATACCTCTGTAGGTACAGGTAATCTGAGCAATGATTCTTTGAAGGGCGCTAATCCTGAAAAAATCAAAGCCAGCAGGGACGCGACCAAGAGCAGAATGAGGAAGATGCCCAGAAAGGACAGGACAAACAGGGATAGCCAGTTTGCCATGCGGATAGTTACATGCGGTCGGTCCGCAAACAACTCATTACCCCTGAACAGGCGGTGAAAAACGCTATCTGCAGGCAACAAACGCAGCAACCCAACCAGGACAATCCACAATGCCGCCCATGCCAGAAAGGCAAACAGCAAGACCCTGAGGTCATTGATGAAGAGGATGGGTACCTGGGTTGCCATCCAGGGAAGGCTGATGGTTACCAGGCTGGATTGCGCCAACATCTGGTCTGCCAAGCCAACCCCGGGCAGGTAAAAGGCAAATAAGACAATCGTCAGACTAATCCACGCCATCGATTCCTCCTAGTCGTTTACCATGGCAAACATCTGAATGCAAATGAATTCATTCGGTTGAAGTGTGCCCATTGAAACCACCCGACCTTGCGGCCAGTTGGGGTTGCCTTCACCCAATCCACCCGTCAACCAATCCGGATAGGCAATCATAAACTTAAATTTCTCAGCCCCAGTAAATACCATACCTAAGGGGGCTGACCGTTGGTCCAACCAGGTCAGGTGTTTGCCGTCCCGCAAATCAGTTAATTTTGTATCTGCCGAGATGATCGGGAGGGGTTGAACAACCACCATTTCAAATTTATCTGCAAACTGGCGTTCAATCACTTTGATGAGTTCCGACATTACCGTTTGAGAGGTTGTTTTGCCAGCCAGGATACCGTCCAATAGATCCGGAAGGAATTCTTCTTCCTGGTCAATGGCTTTGAGCGCCAGACTGCTCCACTCCACACAGCGCGGCAGGTTATGCAGCCAGTAAATTGCACCCTGGTCACCAGAGATGACCGGCAGGGTTCGCTCAATAGCGGACAATTCAACAGTACTCTCACGATAAGCCTGTTCCAATTTGCCCGATAACTGGCTGAGCGAATAAAGCAAATCATTGATCGGTACGGCAACCGCACGCATGCTGTCCGCCAATACCCGGTTTGAAAAGCGGATAAGAGTGCCATCCACATAGCGTTCAGTCACATCCTGCCGTTGTTGCCGTTCTTTTGCCAACAGGGACAACCAATAAGCAAGTTCGCCGGCAACAATCAGTCCAATCACAATCAAGGGGAGCAGGAACGCGGTCAGGGGAGGCACTTGGGAAAAGGTGGTAATGGCACGCGCAACCATCGGTACCACAGGAAAGGCAAACACTATGGACATTAAGATACTTAAGACAGCACGGCGGGAGCGATGCATGGCAACTTGCTGACGAAACATCGTCAGGCTGTCTTCTTCTGCAACGGACGCGACAGCTTCATCACCCGTCAAGTACAAACCCTCAGCTTGTGGGGTTTGGGCGGCAGAGATTAGGGTAACCAAACTGCGCAGCACATGCGTCGCCGCGCCCAGACCATGCGGGGCATCTGGGGGCAAATCCACCGGAAATTGCGACGGCATGCGTGTTTCACGTTCAGGCAGCAGGAAAGCACGCACCAGCCGCAAGAATTCTTCCTTGTATTGCAGGACTATCTCCTGCGACTTAAGGGTGCTTTGCTGTTCAAATGTAAGATAAAACCCGGTCAATTCCTCGCGCAATTGCTTTGCTCCGGTTGGATGTTGATCCAGAACACGTTCCATACGGCTTTCACGCGTCACACCGCCTGCTGCCCGGTCATTCTTCCAAATCCGCAGATTGGCTAAGGCTGCCTTCAACCTCAGGAACAAGCCGATGCGCTGATCACCTTCGATATCCCCACGCAAGAAGTGCTCAGCCACACCATTCAAGTAAAGTTCGTCATCATGGCTGGGAGACTTTACCAGCAGGGGTTCCACCAGGTGGGCAAACAAGCGGAAGCGGAAATGGGCGCGCATACGTGCCATGCGGGAAGAGATTGCCGCTGCGCCTACCACCAGCCAGGAGATTCGGTCTTGAGTAGTTTTCATCAATCCGCTGGGCTGCACTGCTTTGACAAAATCCGAGCTGGCAAGCGCCACCAGCAGTGTAGAAGCATGTTGGATGTAATCGCGGTGATCCACATTCAAACCAAAGCAATTGATGCGCTGCATCAGGAAGCGCGGATAAAAGCCCAGCTTACTGGCATCCAAGCCATTCACCACTACCGCAGTGGGGGTGTTATCCAGCATCAATAACGCCAGGGTCAGGTTGAAAGCCCGGTTTTCAAAGTACTCGTGGAGCCGCTTAAAAACAACATCCAACTCTGAGCGAAGGCTGGGCAAGTCTTCAGGGTTGGTCATATGGTAGACCACCACAACTTGAACGGTGACGGGTTCGCCTTCGACTATCGGTAAAATTCCTTTTTGGCGCCACTTCTGGAAGTACTTGGTGTCCAAAACCTGGGAAAGCGCATCATCGAGCCGGCTGGTATCCAGGTCATCTTTACGCCGCAAGTAATCCCAGCCGATACCTTCTGCAGGAATCATGCGGTCGCTGCCGATATTGTCCATGGTGAAAGTACAGTCCAGGCGCTCCATGGTCAGATCCTTCAGCGTCTGGTAATCCCCGGGGTCCATATCACCCACGACGAGAAAAAGGGTGGGTTTAAAGGAAGGGTTTGTTAGTGGCATAGGTTTACTCCCACTTGCCATCCAATCTGGATAATGGTTATTTAAACTCTACGGGTTCATCTGTGGCTGATTCAGCCTGGAGGGTCAGGATTGCACCCCGCATGGCATAGGCTTTATCAAACTCAACCCGGTAGTAACTGCGCAGCTCGCCAAATATTTCGGTGAACTTGGACGCCAGGATGTCAAAGTTGTCAGCGCGATAGTACTCGCAGTTATTGACTACCTCTTGCAGAGATTGCTCATCCAAAGTTTGTGAGGATGCCACACCGACGGTGCAAATGCTGACGCCCTGGGCTTTAGCAGTTTCACGCAATTGAATATGGGAAGGACCTGGCTTATTGTTAACGCCATCCGTCAGGACCAACAAGTACCGATAGGACGAACTGCACTGTCCCGCCAGGGTTAATCCTGTTTCTACGCCAGCCCACAGGGCTGTATAATCTCCGCCCCCATCAATATATCCAGTATTGATTGCAGCTTTGGCTGGCGCAACAACGCCTCGGGCGGTTTCATCAAATAACACCAGTCCCAACTCATCATTCGACTTGCGCATTTGGTTAATGGCTTCCACTGCATTTCGGATTTGACCCATTCCCGGGATAATGGAACCAGAATTATCTGCGACCAGGATCATGCAAACCGGGTCATCCGAGCTACGCTCAGCAAAATTGACAATTTCGATTGGCGTTGTTCCAGACATAAGTCCCACCTGGGTGCGCGACAGCCCTTCCACCATGGTTGCGCCTTCATAAACCCGGAAGTCAATGACGCCATTCGCGCCTGTTATTCCATTGCGTAAAATCTCAATCACCCGAGTAGGTGCAGTTGGCGGGGTCGCCATGGCTTGCGTGGGTTCGGGTTCTATCGGGCAACTTGCGTCCCAAGTTTGATAGGTTTGTTTTGCCAAGGCAACCAGGGTATCTCCCGGGAAATTTTGTTCTGCCAAACTGATGGCTTCTTTGATTTGTTGCTCACTGGCTCCACAGTTCTCCTGATCCAGAAACATATGGCTCTTATCCAGAGCAACTTGCACCAACATGCGGGCGGACCAATCGCGGTCTTCACCCACCTGGCTGGTGCGGTAACATTCGCGCGCCAAATCGGAAGCGCCGTCCAGGTTCCCCATGGCATAGAGCTGCTCTGCACTGGCGCGTTGAGTACAGTGCTGGCAAAAGGTTTCAATCACCCGCTGATTTTTACCAAACGCCAGATTTGCGATGCCTGCCAATCCAAGCACAGCCACCGCAATGATGACCAGGCTGATGATTGTAGAAAAGATGGTCGCAGAACCGCGATTGGTGGCGACGAATGCCCGGATCAGCATAACCACCACCATCAGGGCAGCCACCACAAACAAGATGATGCGGATAAATTCCGGGCAGTCGACATTGGCATACATGGTATTGATACCGAACCAGACTGCACCCGCAGCCGTCAGCAAGATAAAAAAGATCCATAACCAGGGGATGCGAATTTGATTGTCCATAATTCCGCCTTAGCTTATGGTGTAATTACCTGCCAAATTGCTCCGGCAGGTAATTTTTCACTTCGTCATTGTTTTTTGTTGAGATCCTCAAGCGAAAGGAACTCATAATACTCAGACAATTTATCGATCTCTTCTTTGGTCAGCATTTTTTGGAGCAGATCCAAGAACAGCCGTTCGCCTATAGGTCCGGCGTAGATGATGTCCGTTTGACCACCTGGTTTCCCAGCGCCAAAATCTGGACGCCATTGCTTCAATGAATTCTTGATCAACGGTAGAAAAGATGCCATTAAGTGTTGTGTGGCTGTGAAGGCATCATCAGGTCCACCCGCACCGATGACTTCAAATGCCATGACGTTTAGATCAATCAGACCGATAGGAGTATACATTACACGTAAACCATCTGCCTGCCTGGCAGCCTGGACCATGCGTGCCTTGAATCCGGAGTCCATATCAGGCAGGATGCGGCATGAGAACTTATAAGTGGCATTCGGTGGCGGCAAACCCTGCCACCAAACAGACTCTACCATAGATTCATCAACTTGCATGCTGCCGGCATGCTCGACCAAAGCCTGAACAATCTCAGGTTCTTTGGAGCCCGGCTGCAATCCAAGTATGGTGCGTAAACCCGTCTCAGTCAATCCATTAGCGCCGCGCAAGACGTTGTCTTTAAATTTGCCGTCATCTGTCGTCGAAGTGACTAACAGATACAGCCAGGTGCGGCTGCGTTCCAGGTCAAGAATCTCCATCAGGCTGACAGAGCGGACTGGGGATTCAACCTTGGCACCTAATTTATCGGCTTGTTCCTTGCGTTTCTTGGCGACTTTCTCCATTAAGGGCTGCAAGTTGCCCATTGCCAATTGGCGGGCAGCTGTGGCTTCCATTAAGCGTTCTTCCAAATAACTGGTTTTTGCCAGGGTTTCAACAAAACTGGCAAGCAGCCCACCTTCGGTCAGCTTGCGGGCGCGGGCATCATCTGCCTCAAAGCGGGAGGTCCAAATATGGAAAATATCGCGCACTTTCTCAGCAAGCGACATCAACTCTTCACGCAAACCGCTGTGACCGTCCGCGCCATCCAACAAGTATTTACACCATGCAATTGTGGTATGGACCTCATCGAGTGCTTCAGACCAGTTACCGTCATACAGTTGCTGTGGGTTTTCCAATACATCGTGGCGGATGGTAAAGTGGAAAGGCTCATGCAACGCCGTATCCACTTCAGCTGACTTCCGCATGATAGAACAAGTTACTCCCAGGCTGGAAAGACCCTGGCGCCGCTCTTTTTCTATCAAGCGATCCACACTGGAGCGCCAGGCTGCCAGTAACTGTAAGTAAGGGTCGGTGCGTTTGAAAGCAGGCAACGTCCAGCGATCTTGCACCACGCACCGTAGGATGTAATCCCGGTTGAGGAATTTAAGATCCAGTTTTTCTGGCTCCCAGACAGGTGTTTGGACCTGGCCATCAGCGCCTTTCAAATAGCGACTAGCATCATTGGGGGAGACCAGATCATCCAACTTTGCTTCCAAATCTGACAGGGTTTGGAAGTAAATCCGGTCTGAGTCGAAGTTGCCGCCCCAAAAACCGGCGCGAATGAAAACAAAGGGTATTCCGCGGTAATTGACAAACAGCTTATCAAAATCATCTCGCATTCCGTCCCACATGATGGCACGACAAGCAATTTCAATGATTTTCGCACGTTTAATACGTCCGTCATCTTCAATGCCCACATCCGGCAAGTCAGCAAAGAACCACTGCATTGTGACACCCTGGGCTTGCCTGGTGTAATGCAAATGGAAAGCTGCATCTGCCGCAATCGCGAAGAAAGTATTTCGTGCTGTGGTTTCGTTTTGGACGGTTCGGTAGGTCATCGGACCTACTCGAATGAACCGAATTTTGATAGGCATTTCCGCATGCGTCCGCTGCAGGTAATGGATGACCCGCGCCGCCACAAAACGATGTGTGCCTTCCCCGGTGCCGCCTGCTGTTGAGGAAATGATCCAGATTTCCGGTGGAATGGCGGGTTGGATAACGCCTTTCACAAACATGTTTTGGATTGCCTGGTCCAGGTTGCGAACCACGGCATCCGTTCGGATAGCCAGGGAGCCAACCGCTGGAGACTGCGCCAGACCCGCATCCAGCGCCGGGTCTCCCATCATGATGGCATCCATATCCTCAAGGTGTTTGATATCCCTGGGGCGGAAAATGAAGGGTGAATATTCCACGTCCCCATCTGTGGGTGTTTGGTTACGCCTGCGGGTTTCGCCCAGAACCATCTTCTGGGTTTGCCCATTATCCACCGCCACCGACAGGAAATTTAAATCCGTTTTATCTACCAGCAATTCCTTGGTGACATCAATTTGCATTTCTGCCTTAAAACCCAAAAGTTGACGTTTCTTCAGCAAGCTCTTCCCAGTTCCACCACACACAATCAAGTACTTGTCAGTCATTTGCTTTCTCCTCCCACGCACGGGTATACATGAATTTCTTTGCTGTCAGATAATATTTTAGCTAATCATTGATAATCTCAAGTCAAATTAGTTCGCCCCATTCAAGATAAACCATTACCAGAGTGTCCATTGCACATTGGCATGCAATTTATTATAGCCAAATGAATACACATTGCAACTTTATTCAGCCTTCAATTTTCCCCAGACAGCAGGTACAGCAGCTTACAGCCATACATCTAAAGCCAACTTCACTTAATTCTGCGAAAACATGGAACCGCAGCCAGCCTCCCCCAAGGCTACGCTTAATATTATACACATACCGAACAAAATTACAACAGGCTCTTTAACCCAATTTTAGCCTGCCCGGCTCAACCTCTCCCGCTCCCGCTGGAAGATGCGCCGTAATATCGCTACCGAACCTGCATAAGTGCAATCCATACCAGCGTAAGATAGCGTGCCAGCGCCCAGGTTGCGCCCCTTGCTCAGCGGCGTATCCGAGGCATAGTGCAGGATGCCCAAATCAAACGGCAATCCGTACAGGTTCACAATCTCGTTGACCGGATGGCGCTGGGGTCGGTACATCTCATACACCGCCGAGAGGTAAGGTCCGGCTTCCATCTCAATATCGGTATAACCCTCACGGTAAACCACATCCATAATGCGTGCATTTTGCAGGAAGGTACCCAGGACGCTGACCGCCTTCTGGTTGTCTAACACAGTGCTGTAAACCAGGTGCGGCGCGATATCGGCGGCGCTAAAGGCGTTCTGGAACAGGTAGGTATTCTGCGAATGCTCGTCATGCACTACGCTTGGAATCATGACATCGCCGCGCACGCCATTCAGGGTGGCTGCCTTGCCGAGGATGTAAACGCCCTGGATGGAGCCGGTGTGCTCTGCCACTTTGGCTAACAGGTTATAGGCTGCCAGCCCGAGCGGATAATCAATATTGAGCAACAGGGCATCGCTGTGTTGCAAGAAGNNGAGCTGCGCCAATTCAATGGTTTGTGCCTCAATATCCAAGGTCTGTGGGTTGCTGATGCGCTGGATGCCGCGGGCTTTTTCAACAGCCTGTCGCGCCAGCACTAATGCTTCACCATCAGGTAGAGCTTCCATCTTTTTCAAACCGTAATAAAGGAAATTCTCCCGCGGGGAGGGGTTGGCAATCCGCCCGGTATCTTCCCATTCTGAGCGCAGTCCTTCATTTCCAGGCGCTGCCAGGTAGGTTTCCAAGGCGGGCTGGTTTTGGCGGGCAAAGCCGCTGAGCAGGTTCGGCAAACTGTGTGGGTTGGATGAGATAAAGTACACCGGTCGCGACAAGAAATCAGGCTGCGCCAGTTCCACCGTGTCCCACCAGGTGCGCGTGGCTCGCCAGTATTCGCTGAGAGAACCACTCAACAGGCGTACCGCCAGCGAGCAGCGCCGGCTGGCAATTTCCGCCAGCATCCGGCAAAACTCACTTCCCCACAGGGTGCGCAGGCGTTCCAAATCNNGGCACACGTTGAAGCAGGTCGTGCAACTTGTTCCATTCAATCTGATACGCCGTCAGGGATGGTATCACGTCATCAATGTCCGAGCGGCTGGAGATAAAGCATGCCAGCGTGTCCGTGCCGTTGTAAAAGCAGCGCCGGCGCCGAGCCCGGGCAGAAACCGCCTGCCAGCGCTCAATATCCGCAAAGCCATGTTGGGCAAAGACGGCAAAGGATTGACCCAACAAAATGGAGTGCACATTGGGCAATTCATCCGGCAACCGCAGCAGAGCGTAAATAAAGGCAGAGATATCCGGTTCCAGCCGGCGTGCGTCTGGGTGGAGGGACGAGTTTGTGCCAGCGTGCACTTCTTCGAGTGTGCGGATCTGCACCTCAGTTGTTGAGCGCAGCAATGAATAAATTGTGCGCAGGTACAGTTCGATTTCTTCAGAGGCAGTGCTGGGGACGGTGCGTTCCATGCTTAACCCTCCACCATCTGGTCCATGTAGTCTTTGATTTCCGGCATACCGCTGAGTTTCTCATAGAAGAAGTTATTTACCAGATGGATGACCTCATCTCGGGCTGCTTCTGATTTTTCCGAAAGTTCCTGACCTGGTTTTTCCATGACCAACAGGTCACGCAGGCGGAGCAGCAAACGTACAATCTCTTTCTCCTGCGGACCTTCCAGCACGTCAATGACCGTCACAATCAGTTCATCCATTTGTCCAAGCAGGGTATCCAGGGTGATGGGTGAGCCGGGTTTGAAGCAGTCGTCAATGGTGCGAATCAACGACCAGACCTGGTAAAGCATCGTGGTCGGTTCATCAAAAAGCTCGCGCAGGTAGGCGGCTGCCTGATAGCGCCCGGTCAGCCGGAAGATGTTGTACATGCGCTTGGCAACTTTGCCATAGTTTACGCTTTTCGTGAGGTATTTCTTGACTTCTTTCTCCAACTGGTGCACATACTCATCCAGCGCATCGCTCGACACATGTTTGGCTAATTTGGTAAAAACTGGAATAGATTCTGCTTCCAGATAGACCTCCTGGAAATACGGGTCCAGATAGCCATCCAAAGGTGTGATGCTGCCATCGGGCGCTTCCCAGGTCACATCCAGCATATTGCTGGCATTGACCAGAGTCTTGTGGACCACATCCGCCACCACCCAGTCCAGTTTGCACCAGCCGGGGTCTTGCGCCATATCTGCCCATTTAATCGTAACCGGCTTGCCTTCGGGGGTGAACGCCTCAATCTCGGATGCAATGATTTCATCCGGCATCCACGCCACCGGCGTGCCGGCTTTGTAACTGCGCCCATCCTTGACCACATCACAGGGATAATTGCCGAACTTGACCTCAATCAGTTGGTGGTCAGGACCTTTGAGCGAGCCAAGCGCTTTTTCACGCAAGATGCGCGCCAGAATTTGTCCGGCTTCCAACTTGGTTGGGGCGTGGATATGCACCCGCTCAAAGTAATCTGCATCGCCTGGATAGGTCTGAATTTTGGATTGGGCAGACGAGCCCGAGAGCGCCAGAGCAGTTTCCACCACACCCGGCTCATCCGGAAAGCCTACCAAATTGCCAATGCGGCGGAAGTGTGCCAGCTCTGCCGGGCTAAAATCCAGCATGGTGATGCGGTGACCAAACGTGCCGGTCTTTTCGTCCACCGTAATGTCCGCTTCGCCCTGACTGGCAACAGCAGTCAGCCACTGCAGGGCGTCCGCCTCATCCAATTCAATTCCAAGCCGCTTTGCCGAATCAATAATCTGTTTCAGGTTAGCTTCAGGGGTAGGGGGTGGATTGTCACTCATGGCAGTCTCCTTTTATCAACTATGAAGGCGGTCATCTGCATGCAGGCGGGTCAGGTCACCCAACCGCCCTTCGATGACATTGAGGAATAAATCCGCCTGGACCAGGGCGTCATCCAGCGCGTGATGGGTCAATGGGCTGGGCTCCGGTAGGCGGGAGTCAATGAAGCGCTTGGAAGTCTGCCGCCATGGCACCCCCGCCCGCCCCATGTAGAAAGCTTTGATATCCAGTGCGCTGTGACCAAACGGGTTTTCGCCCAGGTAGCGGATGAAATAATCGTTGACAAACATCCAGTCAAAGGGTGCATTAAATGCCACAAATACCGGCGTGGTATCTTCAGGCACCGCGGCTTTCAACCAGGCAGCAAACTGGCGCATCGCGTCAACGGGGGGCAAACCCTCTTCCATCAGGTGAACCGGGTCCAGGTTATGAACATCCATGGCGACAGGAGAAAAAGCCGGTCGGTCGGGTTGGATTTCGACGTAGAAGGTTTTGCGAGGCGCTGGTAAGGTACAGGCGCCGATGGACAGTAAGGCAAACTCCGCCGGAGTAGAGCCGGCAGTCTCCACATCTACGGATATGTAGGTGGGTAATTCATCCAGCAATGCTGGCAGAAGGGAAGGCAGTTGTGTCATGCCTTAATGATAGTCCAAAAAGGGAGTAGATTGATTTTGATTTCTATAAAAGCCCATGTAGGACGATTGGTTGAGATATTTTCTAGAGGATGTTGTTTTCATATAACCATCAATCTTTTGCTTGCACTTGATCATCCTTCATTAATTCATCCATATACGGCTGCAGGACTTCCACCCAGATGGCATACCCCTCCGCCATCAGGTGCAGGCTGTCGTTGTGCAACCCTTTGCGAAGCTCGCCCAGTGGTCCTGCCAGGTGGGAGAAAACGTCAATATAGGTGCAGTCCATCCGGCGCGCTAACTGCTGCAGCTCACCATTCAGGTTGACAATTCGGCGAGCATAATGGCGGGAGCGGGGGAAAATAGATTGGACAAAAATCTTAGTCTCAGGCGAGTCTGTTTGGATGCGCTGAAGTATGGCTTCATATGTCTCNNNNGTATCGGCATTGATACCGCGGTTTTTCACAGGAAGTCCCGGGAAAAGTTCAATCCAAATCGCGCCGTCCGTGATGCTGTCTCCCAGAAAGACGATATCACCCGGTTGAATCGGATGGGCAGCAAAAAAACTGGCGCGTTGCTCGTGGTGGTGTTTGATCAGCGTTTCAGTTGTGGACCGGATAAGCACTATGATAGCCAACGTAGCCAGCAGCATGATGGCAAGGAATGTAATTACCAGCATCGGTCACCTCTCAAATTCAATCTGTACTGATTTGATTATACAATCACAACCCCCTTACAATCTTGAAAGATAATGAAATTGCATAACTTCTATCAGATTTCGGGGTTATGATGATTGCCTTAGGTGATATGTCTTTCGGATGTCATATTCCCGAGAAAAATCTATCCCTGGATAGATGCGGGATGTGGCTTATCCTGTTATCCTCATGGGTGATAATGACCCCTGAATGTTAAAGGACAGTTATGTTATTGGAACAATTATTGTATTGGGCATCTACGCCAGTCGTTGACACCTTTACCACAGCCATGCTTAAAATGGACATCCTTTTTCACGCCCGCCTGCCGCAGGGCGGCAAGATTGTGGCTGCCAACCACCCCAGCACCACCGACCCGTTCTTTGTGGCGGCTGTCATTCGCGAGAAATCCTTCATCTTGATTAACAATGTGCTGTTTCAGGTTCCCATCCTGGGTGAATACCTGCGCCGTTCCGGTCACATCCCCGTGATAGCCGGCGGCGGGCAGGCAGCCCTTGACGCAGCCGCAGCTCATATCCGCGCCGGGCACACCATCCTCATCTTCCCGGAAGGCGACCTCAGCCCCGAAGATGGTGGATTTCTAGAAACGCGCACCGGTACCGCCCGCCTGGCGCTCATGACCGGCGCCCCGGTCATCCCAATGGGTGTCTACCTTCAGCGTGAACGCTGCCACATCATTCGCTCAATGGTCAAAGGCGAAGAGCATTACGGACGCTGGTACCTGAATGGACCCTATAATGTCACCGCTGGTCGCTCATTGCGTTACAGCGGAGACGTGGAAGATCGACCGTTGGTGCGAAAAGTTGGCAACCTGATCATGCACCAGATTATTGAA
>DFYN01000110.1:2639-3125 GCA_002383615.1 Anaerolineaceae bacterium UBA4081 | reverse complement strand
CGGTCGTTGCCGCGGTCGCTGCGATAACCACCGCCGCCACCACCGCCACCGAAACCGCGTCCGCCACCGGGGCGCTCTTCGCGCGGGCGGGCAGGATTGACGGTCAAGGCACGTCCACCAACATCCTTACCATTGAACATGGTAATGGCTTTGGTGGCATCGTCCTGGCTGCCCATGGTCACGAATGCGAAACCCTTGGGGGTGCCGCTGTCGCGATCTTTGATGATGGCAACGTCGACGACAGTTCCAGCTTCGGCGAACATGGTGCGGAGCTGGTCTTCAGTGGTGCTATATGGCATATTGCCTACGTACAGTTTGACTTCCATTTGGTTAAAACCTCTTCTTTACTAGTGCAGACTATGGGTTTAGCCAAGTGGACAGTCGAAACTCGATACACGAAACTCGAAGCATGGCAACTGGCGGGAACCTAAATCTGAGGATACGATGACAAGAGTATACCACAGTATTTAAAATTAAGCGAACCAA
>DFYN01000110.1:0-2529 GCA_002383615.1 Anaerolineaceae bacterium UBA4081 | reverse complement strand
AGGTCGGGTTCCGCTGCATGTGCGGAATATCGGCGTCCAGCATTGCATGGAGGATGTTTCTTTCGTGTCCACCATAAAAGATTGGCTGCGGCATATACATCTACATGGCGGACTGGATAAATCACACTGCTTCTCCAAACAGGGCGAAGGCAATGTCAGCTTGGAAGAGCACTGCAACCTGTCGCAGCGGCATTGGGAGGGCAAACCGGAAGATTACCTGCCCATCCATACGGCAATCAGCAAAGATAAGTGATTCTCGAGTAATATTGAGATTACCTGAACTCTGTTCCTTGCTCTGTTCCTTTCTCTTCTCCTACTCAGCAGTTTTCTTGCTGCGTTTCTTCGTCGTTTTCCAGCCTCTCTGATACTGGTTAGTCTGGTTTTTACCCACGTGAACGATTACTCTTCTTGTTCGAACGCTAAAGTCAAGTATATTTCAACCTTCTCTGTTGTAGGAAATTGTAAATTGGTGAGAATTTACCCCTTGCATATGACGTTAGGTAATGTGTTAACATAACAATTGGAGAATGCAATGAACGATAAAAAATATTCCGTGGGTGAATTAGCTAGCTTGGCTCAATTAACGGTAAGAACTCTGCAATATTATGATTCTATCGGACTGCTACCAGCATCCAGGAATGCGGAAAGCGGAAGGCGGTNNTTACCGCGATTCCGATATTATGCGACTGGAACAGATCCAATTTTATAAAGTGCTGGGGTTTTCTCTGGATGAAATCAAAACGAATTTGGACGATCCGGTAGAAATACGAGATTTGTTTTTAAAACAGGAATACTTGCTAATCCGGAAAATCGAACAACTGCATACCTCCTTTGCAGCCATTGACGCTTCCATGAAAGTGATGGAAACAGGCAATCCACCCCCATTTACAATAATTCTTCAGTTTATCCGCTTGCTTCCGGGGGATGATGTTTTTGAGTGGGGACCATCCTTAGTGGATACGGAACAACAGGCCAGCTTGTCAAAGCTATTTNNATTTAAGAATCTAGAGGATGCACAGAGTTTTTACCATAACCTCAAAGGATTGTTGATCCATGCAGTGGTTCTCTTTCATTCTCAGGTTTCGCCTGCCCATCCTCAGGCTCAGGAATTGGCGAAAAAATGGCAAGAAATGATCCTGCCAATTTCTGATGAAAATCCAGCGTTGCTGGAAGATTTTGCCAGAATGAGTAAAATCAGCAAATTCGGAGGCTCTATTCATCAACAACTCATGGAAAATGCAACCGAATTCATTCAAAAGGCAGTGGAAAACTTACATTCCAGGCCGTCCACCTGAACGATCATGGAAATAAAATCGATTGGAGAAATCAGATGCCGAACAAATTAACCGGAGTGAAAAAGCCGAAGCGAATAGTATGGGGAGTCATAACCATTTTGGGAGTGTTTGTGCTTGCGTTTGTTGTATTAAAGATTGCTACGAATGACCCAAGCCCTGTGGGGCATTGGCGTTCTTCTGAAGGCCAACAGGCTTATGAGCAGAGCTATGCTGAAGCGATGAAATTGCTTCCTTCCCCTGCTAGAACACTCGACATTTCTACATCCTATGGCACTGTAAGGGTATATGAATGGGTCGATGATCAAACAAACTCTGCTGACCCGATCGTACTGGTTCCGGGATATTCGTCCGGTGTACCAATGTGGGAAAGCAACCTGCCAGATCTGATAGCAAAACACCCGGTTTACGCAATGGATGCTCTGGGTGATTCGGGAATGAGCGTCCAGACTGTGGCCATTAATAATGCCGTTGACCAGGCTGCCTGGTTGGAGGAGGTACTTGCAGAGCTAGATCTGACCCGTGTCCATGTTGTTGGACATTCTTTTGGCGGATGGTGGGCGGCTAATTATGCTTCATACTATCCGGAAAGAGTTGCTTCTTTAATCCTGCTCGAGCCGGTTTTTGTTTTGCAGGGAATTAAATTCGAGATTATCTTACAGACTATTCCTGCGTCGATCCCATTTCTGCCAAAAAGCTGGCGTGATAAGAGTCTTCAGGCTATTAGCGGTGCTGACGCGAGCGATATGGACCTCAACAATCCGGTTATTCGGATGATTTCACAAGGTTCAGAATATTTTGTTCGACACATTCCGATGCCTACACCATTCACACAAGAACAATTGCAAGGATGGAAAATGCCAGTGTATATCGCTATGGCAGCTAATAGTCCACTACATGACTCCGAAAAAGCGGTAGAGGTTGCGAAAGCTAATATTTTGAATGTCCAGGTAAAGAATTGGCCAGGGGCTACCCACTCACTCCCGATGGAGTTCCCCAAAGAAATCGATACTGAAATTCTGCAATTCATCGAACAGAACAGTGTGAAGTGATCAATCGGTTATAGCCGTTGTTGATAATCACCAGGTTGATATCATCGATAAAACCAGGCAGAGTTTATCCTGAAATTTCATGTCAAGTAAATTTCAACAACAATTTCACTCCAACTACATTATGGCATTTAAATATATTATGGGATAAAAATCTGCATTAGAGAAATTGAGCAATTCATAAATGG
>DFYN01000034.1:4655-5792 GCA_002383615.1 Anaerolineaceae bacterium UBA4081 | reverse complement strand
GCACTTTGAATCTCATTCCAGCCAATCAGGGCGGCTTGCATCCCGGCAGGCATATTCTGAAAGAAAGACGCCAAATCTGCGTCCCCGGTTAACTCAGATGCCATGGTGGGATCACCTGCCATCAATAAGAAGATGAGTGGATAGACAACAATGAAGATGAGCGGCACAACAATCATTGAAACCAGCGCTGAGGTATTCTGGCGCACCTCCATCCAATCCTTCTTGGCGATCGTCCAGACGGTTTTAGTGTTCATCGACGCCCTCCTGCAACGAGAAATAGACCTGTTCCAACGATTCTTCATGGGATTGGAGGCGGGTGAGCCGTGCACCCATGCCCACCAGCGCGTCAGCAAGGGTCGGAACAACTGACAGGTCTGCGACCTGGATATCAAAGCGGGCGCCTTCTCCGCGTACAGATAAAACACCTGGTACGCCAGATAATCCAGTCGCCACTGTTGCACAAGGCGACAACAAATCGACCGCCACCCACAGCCCCGGTTCGGCTTGCTGGCGCAGCTCAGCCAGTGAGCCAACAGCCCGCAACTCCCCCTGGTTTAAGATCGCCATGCGCGTGCACAGTTTTTCAGCCTCATCCAGGCGGTGGGTGCACAGAACGACCGTATGCCCTTCATCGCGTCCAATCTGCTGGATGAGCGCGTGCACCTGTTGGGCGGCTTCCGGATCCAAACCAGAAGTGGGTTCATCCAGAAACACCAGTGCAGGCTTGTGGATGAGGGCGCGCGCCAGCGCCAGGCGCTGCTTCATACCTTTGGAATAACCGCCGACCTTATCGTCGGCGCGTTCGCTCAGCTCAAAGAATGCCAGCATTTCATCAATTCGACGAGCCAGGTCAGCATCATTCAACCCAGCCAGGGTGCCAAAGAAACGCAGATTTTGTCGGGCAGTCAGTCTCTCGTACAGGGCAGGGGTCTCGGTCAAGACGCCTGTTTGGCTGCGGACAGCCGCGCCGTCTTTGACTGGATCCAAACCCAATACGCGCATGNNACCAAACACTTCACCGGGAGCAATGTTAAAGGACACTTGATTAAGCGCGACGCGGCTGCCAAAACGATGCGTAATTTGATTTAATTGCACAACAGCATTCATAAAATCCTCTTGGTTGTTTCACGTGAAACA
>DFYN01000034.1:4138-4636 GCA_002383615.1 Anaerolineaceae bacterium UBA4081 | reverse complement strand
CATATTTTGCCCCATGGCTATCATGCCGCTGAGACCTCCCAGGTTCATGGTATCTACCGCGCTGCTGGGAACAATGACCAGAGCGCCTTTCTCTTTTAACCCTTCGAAGAGCATATTCATGGCGCGCAGGTGGAGCGCCACCGGGTTGCCCACATAGGCTTGCGATGCTTCTGCAAAGGAGTGGGCGATTTGCATTTCCGATTCACCCAGGATGACCCGTGCCTGGCGTTCCCGTTCTGCCTGCGCCTGGCGACTCATGGCGTCTTCCAGGTCCTGCGGTATGACGACATCACGGATCTCAACCGATTGCACAGAGATACCCCAGGGGGTAGTGCGCTCATCTATGATGCGCTGTAAATCAGCGTCCATGCGCGCGCGACCCACCAGGATGTCTGCCAGCGGCATCTGCCCAATCACTTCGCGCAGGGCGGTCTGGGCTGCCCAGGTGATGGCGGTCTTGTAGTTCTCCACTTCCAACGCCGCTTTTTCTGCATCCCA
>DFYN01000034.1:627-4070 GCA_002383615.1 Anaerolineaceae bacterium UBA4081 | reverse complement strand
CGCAGCACCACTGCTTTTTCCCACTGCTGCGCCACCTTGATGGCAAACATCAGGTATATGCCCAGCAAGGTGAGCGGTATAGTCACGGCAGCGATAGTGGCATCGGGTACATTGGCAGTATCCATGATGGCGGCGGCTAATACAACTGCCAACATACAAACGATAAATGCGGTCATGGCAATGCCGTTGATATGCAACGCGTCATAGCTGTTTTGCTTGCGCGCCTGGCTGAGTGCGGTGAAGGGCGTCTCAGGTGTTTCAGTTACTGTCTTAATCCTCATTTTGTTCCTCTCTTTCAGTCATGTCAGTTTGAGTCTCTTGCCAGTGCCGGGCAATGGCGGCTTGTGTTTCTTCCAGTGTGTATCCCAGCCTGGCTGAATCTTTGACAAATCGGTGAGCCAATGCCTGTAAGCTTTCATACCGGAATTGGCTGGAGGTGGCTTCGTCTGGCATCTGCCAGATGTAGGTGCCGCGTCCCTGTTGGGTAGAAATCAATCCTGCTTCATCCAATAGGCGATATGCGCGGGCAACCGTGTTGAAATTGACGCGCAAGTCNNAAATCCAATTGAATTTGAATGGCGGCGCTCAAATAACTGCCTCCTTTCTTATTGTATCATTGTATCATTGTATGGATTGTATATCGGTATAACTTGACTGTCAAGGGGGGTGACCGGTTTTTGGGTTGCGAAGATTCAATTTTTAGATTATTATCATAAGTAAGGATTTTTGATGACCTTTAGTGCTGCGCATCTCGTCAAACATAAACGCGTCCGCTGGCTGCCTGACCCGCCGGCGCCTTCTTTCTTGCTGAATTAACTCCTCCGCCCTCGTCTTAATTCATTCTGCCCCAAACCACCCTTTACGGTGAGTGGGCAATTAATCCACTCATCAAGCGGAAAATTCCATTTTCACCCCTGAAAGGAGGTCCCATGACAAAAACAATCGTCGCGGCTGCGCTGGGCGAATGCGTCCATGTGGCTGGCGTGATGAATTTCCTGCGCCTGGCAGAAACTGCCGGCTGGCGAACTGTTTTCTTAGGTCCAGCTGTACCCATCAGTGAATTGCTGGACGCCGCCCGTCGTGAAAACGCCGACCTGGTAGGCGTCTCGTATCGTTTAACTCCCGAAACAGGTGAGCGTCTCTTGGGGCAGTTCGCCGAACAGGCAGATGACCTGCATGCACGCGGCGTCCGTTTTGCTTTTGGTGGTACGCCGCCGATTGCCGCACGCGCCAAGGCAATGGGTTTCTTTGAACGCATTTTTGATGGCAGCGAGCGCACAGAGGATGTTTTGGCTTACTTGAAAGGACAGGCAAACCCCACGCCTACAGAAGCAGACATTCCCCAATCCACCATCGAACGCATCCGCTGGAAAGCGCCATTCCCCCTCATCCGCCACCACTTTGGATTGCCGACAATGGCAGATACTGAGGCTGGGATTGCTGAGATTGCTGCAGCGCGGGTTCTGGATGTTATTTCGTTGGGCATAGACCAGGATGCGCAAGAGAATTTCTTCCACCCCGAACGGCAGGATATACGCCGAACCGGTGCGGGCGGTGTGCCCGTCCGCTCTGCGGAGGATTATCGCCGATTGTATCAAACCAGCCGGCAGGGTAACTTTCCGCTGCTGCGCACCTACTCAGGCACGGATGATTTCATACAACTGGCGGAAATGTATATGGACACCATCCATAACGCCTGGTGCGCCATACCCCTCTTCTGGTTCAACCAGATGGATGGACGTGGTCCCTGGGATTTGGCAGGATCCATTTATGAACACCAGATGGTTATGCAATGGTATGGCGAGCGTGGTGTCCCTGTTGAACTGAATGAGCCCCATCATTGGGGGATGCGCGATGCACCCGATGTAGTGTATGTGGTTTCAGCATTCCTGGCGGCTTACAATGCCCGCGCTTTTAGCGTGCGCGACTATATTGCCCAGTTTATGTTCAACAGTCCCCCGGGTACCAGTGATGCCATGGACCTGGCAAAGATGCTATCTATCCTGGCGTTGATAGAACCACTTCAAAGCGAGGATTTCCACATTTGGAAGCAATCCCGTACGGGGCTGCTCAGCTACCCACTGGAGCCGTCAGCAGCGCGAGCCCACCTGGCTGCCAGTGTGTACCTGCAAATGGCGTTGAAACCCCACATTGTTCACGTGGTCGGGTACACCGAAGCGGACCACGCCGCCACCGGGGCAGATGTTATTGAATCTTGCCTGTTGGCTAGGCGCGCCATTGAGAACGCCTTACAAGGCGCACCGGATATGACAGCCGACCCCGCAATCCAACAACGCGTCCGGACCCTGACCGCAGAAGCCAGGTTGACACTGGACGCTATCCGCGCGCTGGCAGGCGGGTCTGTTGCCGACCCATTCACCGACCCACAAACCCTGGCGGAGGCTGTCCGCGTTGGTATTCTGGATGCTCCACAATTGCGCAACAATGCCTTTGCGCGCGGCGCAATCCACACCCGTATCATTGATGGCGCCTGCCAAACGGTCGACTTGATCGGAAAACCTGTTTCTGAAATCCAACGTTTGCAAGAAATCAAGAAAGGTTAGGTTCATCATGACCAAGAAAACGCATTTTACAGTCGTTGGCGCTGGACATGGCGGAAAAGCCATGGCAGCCCACCTGGCATTACTCGGTTTTCCAACGACACTGTACAACCGCACCCCTGAACATGTAATTGCTATCAAGGAACGGGGCGGGATTGACCTGGAAAGCCCGGCGAACGGTCCACGGGGTTTTGGTAAACTGGCGCTGGTGACATCCGATATGGCAGAAGCGCTTGAACATGCCGAAATGATTATGGTGGTGGTTCCTTCCTCGGCACATGCGGATATCGCAGCTGCCGCCGCTCCCCATCTCAAAGACGGTCAAGTTGTCGTCCTGCATCCCGGACGAACATGCGGCGCGATTGAGTTTGCCAAAGTGCTGCGCGATTTGGGTTGTACTGCAGACGTGACCATCTCGGAAGCGGAAACTTTTATCTACGCTTCGCGTGCGGATGGACCTGCCCAGGCGCGGATATTCCGCATCAAGGAAGCTATTCCATTGGCTGCCCTGCCGGCGTCACGAACCCGCCTGGTATTGGATCTGATTCATCAGGCATACCCCCAGTACATTGATGGTGGAAACGTGCTGCAAACCGGGTTAAATAACATGGGCGCCATTTTCCATCCAGCCCTGACGCTGCTAAACGCAGGCTGGATTGAAACCACCCACGGTGATTACCAATTTTACATTGACGGCGCTTCACCGTCGGTGGCGCGGGTACTTGAAGTTTTAGACCGTGAGCGTGTAACGGTAGCCTCTTCACTGGGAATTCGTGCCCGAACCGCATTGGAATGGCTAAAACTGGCTTACGACACGGATGGCGAAAACCTGCACGAAGCCATCCACAATCAACAGGGGTACTATGGCATCAAGGCACCCCC
>DFYN01000034.1:0-615 GCA_002383615.1 Anaerolineaceae bacterium UBA4081 | reverse complement strand
TCATCCGGCTGGGGTCCATCGTGCATCGCACGGACTATTGGCGACGTGGACGGACGATTGAGAAATTGGGCATTCACGACCTGAGCGTCGGTGAATTGACCCATTATGTCATGGAAGGGATTCTTCCCCACCATTAACCACCCTATTATTCGAAAGGATTTATTATGACTGCAATCGCAGGGGCTAACAACCCTGACCAAATCCAAAAAGTTCAAGAGATGTTAAATCGCATGTCCCACCGTGGTCCTGCTGGAAGTAAAGTAATCACAAGTGGAAGCGGAACCCTTGGTGTGGCTTGGACCCATTCGCAAGAAGCATCCACCCAGCAGACACTCGAACAAAACCGGGTCATTGATTCAGCAGGAAGGGGGCACGGTGCAAGCGCAACCATAGACCATGGTTCGTTAGTCCTTGAGCGTGACAGATGGGGAGTCGCGCCGTTGTATTATGTAGATGCAGATAATGGAATTCGTTATTTTGCGTCAGAAGTTAAAGCATTGGTACCGATAAGCTCACAAATCGTCGAAATGCCACCCGGATGCCAATTGAGAGATAATCTAATTCAACCCGTCACCGTTCCTGCATCATCTTCCCCAATGGATGATGAGCCCACGG
>DFYN01000041.1:5521-10343 GCA_002383615.1 Anaerolineaceae bacterium UBA4081 | reverse complement strand
AACACTGTACTTTACAAATGGTATGTATTCCCTGCTTTATACAATACCCTCTTTTCTGCGAATCCTCTCTGTAATGTCCGTTATGGTTCCTTCTGTTACAGCCGTGCAGCGCCTCGTCTTGACGGCGTGCACGATGATATTCTTCAAAGTGACCAGTATGAACGCAAAAGTGACCACCCATAATACAATAACTGTAATAACTATAAATTCTTTCTCCTTTTAAATTCCCGTTTTACTTCCGCACTTGGCGCAGAACGCCGCGCCTGATTCCAGCGGCGCGCCGCATTGTGCGCAGAAGAAGCCCGGCGCGGGCGGTGGCGGTGNNTGCGCGGGTGCAAAGGGGCGCGCCATTGCGGCTAAGCGTTTTTTCCTGCGCGAAGAAACGGCAACGGTAACGATGACCACAGCAAGAATGACAACGCCGCCGATCGCGAGGAGCGCCCAGAGGGGAAAGCCCTCCTGCGGTATGACAGCGCCGTACTGCTCCCAGCTCTCCATTTCCTCTTCGACGTCGAACTCCTCGATATCCCCCAGACCGTCTTCTGTCGCGTTGATCATTTCACCGCCTTCAACCGTTACGGAATCGCCGGTCGCTTTCGACGTGAGTTCCACCGTCCCCTCGATCACCTTTAAAGTGGATGTCTCTCCGTCCTCTTCCAATACGAGCGTTGTACCCTTGATGCCCGTGACGGCTTGCCCCATCTCAATTCCTATGGAGCCGTCCTTCATCATATGTTTGATATTGCTCCATAGCTGTCCGCCAAGCAGTTGTAATTGGTTGTCTTTCTCTGACGGACTCGATAATATGATTGTTGTTTCTGGTTTCAAAATATAGGTGGTCATATCGCCAAAGGACAGGATTCCCGAGCTGTTTTTGTGCGTTATAATTTTGGAGCCGGCAGGCAACACCGTATCCAGCTCTGCCGAATCCACTGCTTCATCGTTCCATATCTCTTTGCCATTCTCGTCGTATCCCAGGCATAAGATGAACTCTACCTCCCCCGCAAGATCTGAAAACCGCATACCGGAGTCTTGCGCTGGTTTTGCGATTTTTACTGGTTTCCCCTCTATCCATACGATATTGTTTGATGTCGTTGTTTCTTCCGGCTCTTCAGTTACCTCGGGTTCCTCCGTTTCTTCCGGCTCTGTCATCGGCAGCGCACCGCTTATGGAAAAGAGGACGTTTAATACGATCGGACTTTCCGTCACACTGCCTTCAAGCGTGACCACCATTTTTGTGCCTTTGAATGTCAGATTCACGCTCGTTTCACCTGGGTTTGAGATTCCTGAGAATTCTCCGTAAAGAACGTATCCGGTACCGCTGAAAGTGCCATTGCCGTCGTTGAATTTTCCGTCAAAGGTCTGTTCGTAAGAAAATTGCCCTTTATACTCACCGGACTGGGGATCAAATTCTCCGAAGATTTCACCTGTGCAGGAATCAGTTCCTGTCGCGTCGTTAATAACATATTCATACGATCCCGTTATACTGGCATTGCCGGATAGTGAATATTTATTCTGCGCCGCGTCAAAACTGGATGATATCTGAATGCTTTGAAAAAACTCCTGAAGCAGGGCATATTCAGTGCTTTTTTCTGCTAAATCCCCATTAATAAGCGAAAACTCGGAAGCCGCAAACCCTGTTTGTGTCATCATTAGCGGCATCAATATTACAATCATGCATAGGAACACTTTTTTCATGGGTTTCTCTCCTTCATTATGAGTCAGCATCTGCTAATTTCAAACTTTACTTCCGCACTTGGCGCAGAGGGGCGCACCATTGCGGCAAAGCGTTTTTTCCTGCGTGAAGAAACGGCAACTGTATCCATTACTGAATTACGCTGATATAAAGTTCCATCAAAATCCACAGTTACTATTGAGATATTCATCTCTTTCCCGCATTCGGTTTGGTGCCACACACTTCGTATATCCATTCGCCGCTTCCGTTTATTTTGCGAGTCTTTATAAGAAACTCCGTTTACTACATGAGTATTCACGAGTGCCTTGGTTTACTGCGCATGTATTTTCAAAGTTCATTTTCGTATCTTGCGATAACCGTTTAATGACAGCCTTTTATTGGACGCTTACGGTTGAATTGATTCATACCTGTTCTGAACACCACACAACAGTTATTCAGTGCCTAACTTTTCATATTGATGTGCACTTGTCACCTCTGAATGCGCATACAAGTTTCACTTCAATCTCACCGCTCGCATCTTCCATGAAGCAGAGTGATGCCCCTCCCAGAGTCTCTTCGCCTGCCGTAAGTTCTCTGAATGGTTTCAACCCAACGAAATCCTGACAAAACTTCTTCGATCTGAGTTTTTCATATTAACCTCCTTCTCGCAGCAATGCTGCGATACAAATAGGGTTGAAACAACCTCGTCCCCTGATCCTGCTGCAAAATGGTCTTGGTTGGAGCGGATACACTACAAAGTACGGTGAGGTAAGTCGTTTATTTATCCACAGAACAAGACAGTAATTTAATCAGGATAAGGGACGTCTGCCGAACACAAATGAGTGGCTCGCATAACAAAATACTTTATATTTTATATAACTTTCCCTACAGTTTCGCAAGTGGGGGGTAAGGCTGTACTATAATCATTCCATGACTGAACCGGTTGAATTAAGTGAGCGTGAGCTGGAAATTTTGCGACTGGTTGCCACAGGAGCCAGCAATAAAGAAATAGCTGTCAAGCTCAGCATCAGCCCCAATACCGTTAAAGTCCACCTGCGCAACATTTTTGCCAAAATTGGCGCAGTCTCGCGCACAGAAGCGACGGTCACAGCCATGCGCCTGGGTTTGGTGCAATCCGTTGGAATGACCGCAGAACCGGTGGCAGTCCCTTCTCCACAACTAGACGCTCAACCTTCCCAATTACCCTCCCGCCGCAACCTCATCCTGATGGGCAGTCTGCTTGTCCTCCTTTTATTGGCTGCCCTGCTGTGGTTGCCAGGCGGCTGGTTGAATCCCCGTCAAGTACTCCCTTCCGCAACGCCTGCACCTCGCTGGCAAAAGGCAGCTGCTCCACCGGAAGCCTTAAGCAATCCGGCTGGCGCGGTTTACAATGGTAATTTGTACCTCATCGGGGGGACAAATGCGGCGGACCTGAGTCCGCATACCTGGCTCCTTCAGCACGGCAAATCACGATGGCAGCCCCTGGCGGATAAACCCACCCCCGTCATGCTTGCCTCTGCTGCCTTGCTGGGCGAGAAAATCTACTTACCCGGTGGGTGCGATGGACAGCAACAACCCCTGGCAATCTTGGAAATTTTCGATCCCCGCCTGGATACCTGGACGGACGGCGCCCCAATGCCTGCCGCACGCTGCGCTTATGCCCTGGCAGCGTTGGATGGGAAACTTTACCTGTTTGGGGGTTGGGATGGTCAACATGAAGTAGCAGATACGTATATCTACGACCCGGAAGCCAACAGTTGGGAGGTCGGTTTGCCCCTAAATCAACCGCGCCAACTGGCAAGCGCTGTGGTTATCAATGCAGGTATTGCTGTCCTGGGTGGTTGGCAGGCTGGAACCCCGCTCGATTTGCACGAGGTTTATTACCCTAATCGGAATAACTCCGCTGCCGACCCATGGGAATCCCGGGCAGCAATACCGCAGGCTCGCTACGCCGCCAGCGCTGCTGTACTGGCTGACCAACTTTACCTGGTCGGAGGGTTGGGGCTGGATGAAAAAGCATGGTCAGATGCATGGCAGTACCTCCCTGCGGATGACCGCTGGGTGGCGCTTGAGCCTCCGGCGCAGGTTGTCGGCGGCGGCTCACTGCTGCTACCGCTGGGAGCAGAGCTGCACCTCATCAGCGCAGCCTCCCACTTGACCTATCAGGCAATTTACACCGTCCTGGTTCCTTTGATTCCCTGATTAAGGCGCACAAACAACCTGCCGGAAAGGTACGTGGATTAGTTGCCTTTAGCCCTGCTTTCAAAACCCCTCTGGGTATGGTAGCATAAGGACTATTCGCCATGACCTATGTTGATACTGTCACCACGATAGAAGCGATTATCTCCCAAACTCAGGGGGATTCAGACCGTTTTGCTGAGACCCTGAGGCACCAGGGCATTCGTCATATCAGTTTCAGCCAGGTGGCAGCCGTCGAAGCCTGTCCACAGCGCTACTATTTACAGTATATCCGCATGCTTGACCCTGACCCGATGCCACCCTACTTTACCAAGGGTAAACTCTTTCACCAGGCGCTGGCACGCTCTTATCAGGGGCAGATGAATGGGCAACCTGTCTGCGAAGACGACCTTTGCCAGGCAATTGATGATGAATGCCAGGGCGATAGCCGTTTGCACCTTCATAATGCGGTCCAGGTACACCTCGCCAATCGCTGGGCAGATTACGAAGTTGTGGCAATCGAGCAGCCCTTTGTCTTGCAGTTGGATGAACGGCTCCCGCCAGTTGTGGGGGTGATTGACCTGATCCTGCGTCATAATGCAGATTATGCTGTCATTGACCACAAGACGGGACACGATTTTTATGCTCCGGACGTGTTGCAAATGGCAGTTTATGCAGAGTACATCCGGCGGTCTTATGGGGACCCTGCCTGTGAATTCTATTATGACCAGTACCGGTGGGTCCGGAACCTGGCGCGCATCCGCAAACCCGCTTTTGAACGAAAGCAAGTTTCGGTGCACGCTGATTTATGGCAGCTGAGCCTTGCACGCTTACGGCACGGTAGCGCCGCGATAGATACCATCCGCACGACAAATAGTGCACCGAAAAGCGGTGAGTGCTTCCGCTGCCCTTACCGCAGCATCTGCTGGGATTAAAAAGGCACAAACGACATTTGAGGCTTGCGCCCTT
>DFYN01000041.1:5256-5489 GCA_002383615.1 Anaerolineaceae bacterium UBA4081 | reverse complement strand
GGCATGCCATAGCGCATGGCACGCAGGTAATCCTCATCCAGTGGATTGCGCTCCTCATCGTCAGCATCATAAGTACGTCCCATCTCAATAAAGCGCTGCTCCTGGTCAAGCGGGTCATTTAGTTCAGTGAAGGCGTTGCATAACTCCATGCCAGCCACATAGACCTCGAAACGCTCCACCACCCCCGGCTGCCCCGGTTTATTTTTCGCCAGTGGTGAGATATCGCGCGGGTA
>DFYN01000041.1:5021-5218 GCA_002383615.1 Anaerolineaceae bacterium UBA4081 | reverse complement strand
TCCGGATGGGCATAGATGTCTATGCCAGTCACGTCCAGGATTCCCTGTCGCATCTCCAACCGTCGCCAGGGTAGGTTGAAGTCCAGTTCCACGCCATTGTAGCTGACCGTCCGCGTCCCCAACACCTCATCACAGACAGTAGCTACCATTTGCTCGGTCAACTCCATCACTTTCAGGTAATCAGCATATGCCCAGTA
>DFYN01000041.1:3746-4853 GCA_002383615.1 Anaerolineaceae bacterium UBA4081 | reverse complement strand
GCTGCCCGTGTGCGAAAGACATCGCGGACTTCCGGGTTGACAGCCAGGTCAGCATAGCGCTGGCGGTAGCGGGTCTCTGGGTCGGTTAGGGCGGCATGCCGTACCACTTCGCCGTCCACGACTTCGTCTTTGGCGGCTGGCAGGGGTGTGATGGCTTTGGCAAGCATGACGTAATCCAGTACCAATAAGGTAGGTTCGCCTGTACGCGTGCGCATCATGGTGCCGTGTGCCTGAACAAAATCTCCCAGGTCAAACTCCTCGCCAAACCGTTTAAGGGCTTCCTCCCCGAGCTCGTTGATTCTCAGAAACAATTGCAAGCGACCGCTGCCGTCTTCGATGTGGGCGAAGGTCAGCTTACCCATCGTCCGCATCGAGCGCACGCGCCCGCCTATTGTCACCGTGACAGGCTCAGTGTTACCTGCAACCTCAGCCGCCTCAAACAGGCGGACTGCCTCAACACAGGTGTGGCTAACCTGCGTACGGGTCGGGTATGGCTCCCGTCCCTCAGCACGCATCCGTTCAATTTTATCCACTCGAACTTGTTCCAGGTCTGAATAAGCCATGATATCCTCGTTTCGTTAAAAAGCCCCGCCCTCAGCGGCGCCGCGGGCAGGGCTAAATGGTCTGTGTGGGGTTCATTCCACTTTCAGGATATGAACGAAAAACGTGCCCGCTGGCGCATCTACCTGCACCCGGTCGCCCTTCTTATGATTCAACAGTGCTTTACCCAGTGGTGACTCATTCGAAATCAACCCATTGCTGGGGTCAGCCTCCGCTGGACCGACGATAGTGTACGTTTCTTTTTCCTTGCTGTCATCTGGGTGAAGGGTAACCTTCGACCCCACGATAATATAATCTGGCGCTGGAGCGTCCTCATCAATGACGCGTGCTGTGGCAAGGATGACTTCCAATTCCTTGATACGCCCTTCAACGAACGCCTGTTCGTTCTTGGCGGCTTCATATTCAGCATTCTCGATCAGGTCCCCGCCCTCCATGGCGTCATGCAGGCGGACGGCAATCTCCTGGCGCTTAACAGTGCGCATGTAATCGAGTTCTTCCTGGAGCTTGCGAAAGCCTTCGGGTGTCAAGAATTGTGTAGTCATGACA
>DFYN01000041.1:173-3687 GCA_002383615.1 Anaerolineaceae bacterium UBA4081 | reverse complement strand
CCTCTCTCAGTGCTAACGCCGCCTATAAATCTCCATAACATCAACCTGAAAAAATCAAACACATCCTGTCTGTCCCTTTTTTGCCTTATAATCAGCTTATGCCCATCTTGACTGCAGATTCAATGGAGTTTTTCTCCCGCAGCCCTGAGCAAACCCGCCGCCTGGGGATGCGCCTGGGTGCCCTGCTGCTGCCCGGAGACCTGGTTTTCCTGTCCGGCAACCTGGGTGCCGGCAAAACGACCTTCGTGCAGGGTGTGGCGCAGGGCTGGGGTTCGCTGGATTCGGTCTCCAGTCCGACTTTCGTCATTGTCAACCTCTACCGCCGAACAGATGGACAAACACTCGCTCATTTGGACGCTTACCGGTTGGTGTCCGCTATCGAGGCAGAGGACCTTGACCTGGATGCGCTCTTGGCGCGCGGTCCTTTACTGGTGGAATGGGCTGAGCGAATTCAAGCCGCCCTGCCGGGTGACCATTTGCTGATTACCATGCGCTACCAGGACGAAGAGGCGCGCGCCATGTCGTTCAACCCGTTTGGCGCACGTTATACCCACATGTTGAAACAATTCCGCGTGCAGGTACTGGGAGGTTAGCCGATGTTACTGGCAATTGATAGTTCCACCCAGACAATGGGGGTAGCGCTGTATGACGGCGTCGTCGTGCGCGGTGAACTGGTGTGGCAAACCCGCAATCATCATACAGTTGAGCTGGCGCCTGCCATCCGCTTGTTGATGTCTCAGGTTGGCGTGACCGCCCAGCAGTTAAGTGCGTTAGGCGTGGCTCTCGGTCCCGGCTCATTCACCAGCTTACGGATTGGACTTGCCCTCGCGAAGGGCATGGCTCTGGCGCTGCATTTACCGCTCATTGGCATCCCCACCCTGGACGTTTTGACAGCCGCCCAGCCGCTGAGTGACTTGCCCTTGCTGGCTATCCTTCAAGCCGGACGCGGACGACTGGCAGCCCAGACTTATCACGTTATAAATCAACGCTGGACACCTCAGGGTGACCTGAAGTTGTCCAATATTGAGGATTTAGGCGCGCTGATCCGTAAACCGACCCAGGTCTGCGGCGAGTTGAGTGAGGATGAACGCGCCATGCTGGCACGCAAACGCAAAAATGTCCTGCTGGCTTCCCCGGCTGCCTGCTTGCGCCGCCCGGGTTTCCTGGCAGAACTCGCCTGGCAGCGCTGGGGAGATGGTCAGGTGGACGAGCCTGTCTCACTTGCGCCCATATACATCCACATCTCGGAAGCCCTGCCCGGATGACAGACCCGTCCCTTGGTCAATTGCTTATCCGCCCCATGCGGCTGGAGGACGTACCTGCAGTATCAGCCCTGGATCGACTGTCATTCAGCCTGCCCTGGCCAGAGCGTTCTTTTCGGTATGAAGTCACCGAGAATGAAAATTCGCGCCCGTGGGTGGCTGAAGTCCTGACCGTTGATGGCAGCCCTCACCTGGCAGCCATGGCAGTTATCTGGGTAATTGTAGATGAGGCGCACGTGGCAACCTTCGCCGTCCATGCAGACCACCGCCGCAAAGGCATCGGTCGGCAGCTTCTGGCGGCAACTCTCTTAGAGGCGGTTAAGGAAGGCGCACTGCTTTCGCATTTGGAGGTGAGGCGTTCAAACCTGGCTGCCCAGGCGCTGTATACAGATTTTGGATACCGGGTGGTTGGGTGCCGCCCCCGTTACTACCAGGATAATTTTGAGGATGCCCTATTGATGACGCTTAAACCGATTGATAAAGACTATTTGACTCACTGCATCTCGGACAATACCCAGATTCAGGTTGGAGGTTTTAATGGATAGATTGGACGCCCTGAGGATCGTAGCTGAGCAGGTGTCGGTCTGTGAAGCATGCACTTTGCACCACTCGCGCAAGCACTCCGTGCCGGGAGAAGGTCCATCTGATGCAAAGCTGATGTTGATCGGTGAAGGTCCTGGTTTCTACGAAAATGAGCAGGGGCGTCCTTTTGTGGGGCAGGCTGGCAAGTTACTTGAGGATCTGTTGGCGTCCATTGGCATGCGCCGCGAGCAGGTCTTCATTACAAATGTGGTAAAATGCCGTCCTCCAGGGAATCGCGACCCCCAGCCGGATGAGTTAACTGCCTGTGCAGGCTACCTGGATCGCCAAATTGAGGTCATCCGACCGGAAATCATCGTGACCCTGGGGCGATTCTCCATGGCAAAATTCCTGCCTAATGTTAGAATCAGTGACGTTCATGGGCAATCCTTTACGGTGCGTGGTCAGTTGGTGGTACCGATGTATCACCCGGCTGCTGCGCTTCATCAACCTTCTCTGCGCCCGCAGCTTGAAAAGGACTTTCAACACTTGCCTGAGTACATTGCCCTGGCTCGCAGCAAGAGCGGACGTCCTACGCCGGAGACCCACAGCATTGCAGAAACCCGGTCGGAAGTATTAGACGAACCTGCTAAGTCAACTGATAATCCGACCCAGCTCCCACTATTTTGACCCATACAAGGTGAATTAATGACCCTCGCATCTGACCTAAAGAGCAAATTACAAAATAAAACCGCCCGAATCGGCATTCTCGGTTTGGGTTATGTCGGCTTGCCGCTGGCGGTTGTCTTCGCTGACGCAGGCTTTACCGTTGTCGGAATTGACCCGGTTGCTGAGAAAGTGGACCTGCTCAATAAGGGTGAGTCGTACATCCTGGATGTGCCCACCGAGACTGTCGCCCGCCTGGTCAAGGCTGGCAAGCTGCAGGCTACTACAGATTACGCTGCATTGGATACTTTGGACGCTGTCTCCATTTGTGTGCCAACCCCACTGCGCAAAACCGGCGACCCAGACCTTTCATATATCATTAGTGCGGCTGAAGGATTAGCGCCGCACCTGCACCGCGGTCAAGTGGTGGTGTTGGAGTCGTCCACTTACCCCGGGACAACCCGTGAACTGGTCCTCTCCCGTCTGGAAGATACCAGCGGGCTCAAAGTCGGCGAAGATTTCTTCCTGGCATTTTCCCCTGAGCGGGTTGACCCCGGTCGGAAGGATTACACAACCATCAACACCCCTAAAGTGGTGGGTGGCATCACCTCCGACTGCACGGATGTGGCAGTAACCTGGTATGCCCAGGCGCTCACTACGGTCGTGCCCGTCTCTTCAACAGAAGTTGCAGAAATGGCAAAATTACTGGAAAACACCTTCCGTATGATCAATATCGGTCTGGTGAATGAGTTAGCCATTATGTGCGACCGGTTGGGAGTGGATGTTTGGGAAGTGATTGATGCGGCTGCGACCAAACCGTTTGGGTTTATGAAGTTCACCCCTGGTCCCGGGCTGGGCGGGCATTGCATCCCGATTGATCCGCTTTACCTGTCCTGGAAACTGCGCTCCCTCAACTATACCGCCCGCTTCATTGAACTGGCGTCCGAAATCAACACGGGTATGCCGCGGTTTGCCGTCAGCAAGGTGCAGGATGGGCTGAATGAGCGTGGAAAAGCCGTCAAGGGCAGCCAGATTCTGGTGCTGGGCGTAGCCTACAAACCCAACAT
>DFYN01000041.1:0-139 GCA_002383615.1 Anaerolineaceae bacterium UBA4081 | reverse complement strand
CCGTCAGCAGCGCGGATGCGGTGGTGATTATTACCAACCACAGCGCTTATGATTACCCCGCCATCCTCAATGCGGCGCAATTGATTATTGACACCCGCAATGCCCTGGGCGCTGCCGGATACAAAAACCCGAAGGTGGT
>DFYN01000125.1:15499-16206 GCA_002383615.1 Anaerolineaceae bacterium UBA4081 | reverse complement strand
AACGATCTTCCATAATAAAGCGACCCGGATAACAATGTGCTGGAATTTATCCAGTGGTATCAGAAAAAGTAAGATCAATTTGTCAATTTGCTCAATGAATTGACTAGTATTTTCATTCAACCATTTGTATAATATTCAATATATCATTTGCGAAGAATCGCACCGGGAGGGTAATTGACATGGCACCATTTGATCTGTTTGGCTCTAGTTCAGGTTTCAAAGGCACAGTAGAAGGCTACTGCAAGGCTATCGGCTGGAAGATTGCCGAAATTGATAACGAGCATGCGGTTATTAAATTCGATATGACTTCCGGACGCACACAGTCTTGCTTAATCACCAAGAGCGACACCAATTACAACTTCCTGGTGGTCAGCCTGTTCAAATTTGACTCAGAAGATAGCATCCCCCACTACTTATCCACCGTCTTGATGAAACGCAATGCGCAAATCATGATTGGCAAGTGGGGTATCAATGACGTGAATGGTACCCACATTTTCACCGTTGGTCACAGCGTAGATGCTACCCTGTGCAACCAGGAATTCTTCCGCAAATCTGTCCTGATTCTGGTCAAGGAATGCGATGACCTGGAAGGCGTTTTGCTGAAGATGATCAACCCCTAAACGCTACGGCACACACGGGTCAGGCGTGGGGTTGGGGGTAGGCAACGGAATTAGGGTTGGCAGCACCTGCTCAAGCGAATCCGCAAA
>DFYN01000125.1:13350-15494 GCA_002383615.1 Anaerolineaceae bacterium UBA4081 | reverse complement strand
ACCCAGTCAGTTCCTCCGCCATTCTCTGCCACGATAACCAGTACACCCCGGGTGGGATCGCTGCCCAACGCGCCGGCATACACCTGAATCCATCTTTCATTCAAATAACCCTGCCACTGGTTGCCAGCTGTGAAGGCAACAGACGGGAATGGCGCCGGTGCGTCAGCCACAATCCCAGTTACCCGCGGCGGATCCGCCTGCGCCTCCAGGTCTCCCCGCCAGGCGCACAGGTCTGGCTGCTTGGCAACCACCAGTGCATTTGCCTCAGTCTGACCGGCAATACGTTGCTGTAATGCGCCCACCTTCTCTTCCAGGCTTTGCCGCATGCCGGCATCCAGGTTCGTGTTTCCCAGCAGGGTCTGCAATTCCAACAAAAGCGCTTCGTCTGGTGACGGTGTCGCTTGATTAACAGACCCAGCCCGCACCCCGCGAAACATCAGGGCACTGGCAAGAATGGTCAGCGTCAGCACAAGCAGAATGGGAATAGTTCTTTTGATCATCTTGTTTTACTCATCCTGCCAGAGGATGTCTGTCGACCACGGCATCATGGATTGACGGGTTCGGACATCCATAAAAGTTTCATTCCACAACTGGGTCCAACCCTGCTGGGGGGTGTTGTCAATATAGGCACACCCGCCCCGCTGTTGACAGGCTTGCCACTGGGTCATCTCCCCATTGAACTGCATCCGCGCGCCTTTTTCTGTGTATGAGTACAGGCTCATCCATGTCCACTGGCGGGCATTGATACCACTGGTGGCATAAATCAACGGGAGTGGATACGCCGGACCGGCTCCCCACGAGACATACCAGACATCCTCGCGCGTCCAGTCGTTGGCAGGTGTCCAACCGGGGTAGGTGCGGGATGGACAGGAATTACAATCCCCAAAATCATAAAAGTGGACCTTACCCTGATCGGCTGAATCAAAACCGGCAACCCAATTTTTAGAGACGCCCGGTTTATTCCAGGCAAGTTCAATATCAATTGCGCCAGCGGCTGTCACCTGTGCGCCATAAGGCTGGGTAGCCAGCCACTGTGCCAATGAAAGCACCATCTCTGCCCAGGCTTTGCCGTGATTGGTGACATTACTGCCCGTTCGGAACCAATCGCCATAATTACTGGTACCCAGCGCCAGGGTAACCTTGGACTTGGTGTCACTGCCAGTACAATTCCAGTACCCCTGGGCAAATGAGCGTGCAGCCGCCCCGATCTGACTTGTGCTGGCAAAATTCCAATTACTAAACAACAATACCCCATAGACACCATCTTCTGATGCAGGCTGACCAAAATCCAGCACAACAATACTGGTTTGGGCGCCAGGCAAGTCGCGGTCGCGCTCACCCAGCTGGCAGCCCAGGTTCGCCAATTTTGATGTTGACAGGCTCTTGATGTAGTAGCTGGATGAATTAATAAATGGTGTGGGACCCGCCGTGGGGGTTGGTGTTAATGTCAGCCAGGGCGTACGGGTAGCCGTCGGCGTGCGGGTTGNNGCTTTGAGTAAAAACAGCAGGAATACAATCCCAGCCAGGATCAGGTATCGACAAGGTTTAATTCTGACCACAATGGTCGGATTATATCAGCTTGCGGTGGTGCAAATCCAGAAACAGACCTGCAACCTGCGGGTCAAAGTGGATGCCAGATTGCTGTTCAATATAAGCAACCGCATCCTTCTCTTTCCAGGCTGCCCGGTAAGGGCGGTCTGTAGTTAACGCATCCCACACATCCACAACCGCAAAGATGCGGGCTGAGAGCGGAATTTCCTCGCCCTTCAATCCGCGTGGATAACCAGAGCCATCCCACTTTTCATGATGACAGTAAGGGATATCCAATGCGGTCCGCAGGTAAGGAATTGACGAGAGCATATCAAATGCATACTGCGGATGGCGGCGCATGGTAACCCACTCTTCATCGGTTAATTTTCCTGGCTTTAACAATATTTGGTCGGGAATGCCCATTTTGCCGATATCGTGCAACAGCACGCCGCGGCGAATATGGACCATCTCCTCACTTTGGATACCCATTGCTTCAGCCAGTCGCTGCGTTAACTCTGTCACCCGCAAGGTGTGACCCTGGGTTTCTTTGTCCCGCAACTCAAGCGCATGCGCCCAACCTTCAATGGTGGCGTCGTACGCCTGAGAGAGTTCAA
>DFYN01000125.1:7187-13193 GCA_002383615.1 Anaerolineaceae bacterium UBA4081 | reverse complement strand
AATGCCGCTTCCAAAGGGCAGGCGTTTACCCGCCAGAATGCGCCAATTGCCCATACCCATTTCAATGACGGTTTCGCGCGTTACCGGGTCAATCATGCCAATGGTTGCCCCATCGCCCCCCAATAGATCCATTAGCTGGTCGAGGATCAGCGGAATAATCTGATTACGCGTCGTTGCAGTCCGAAGAGCAGCGCTTACTTTGGCAATCGTTTCCAGTTCCCGTTCACGCTGTTTTCGGTAGGTGATATCTTGTTTGATGGCAACAAAACTAATTAACCGTCCAGCATCATCCAACACCGGCGTGAGAGTCATTTCCTCAGTGTATTGACTGCCATCTTTGCGGCGGTTCACCAGTTCACCGTGCCAAACCCGCCCATCCAGGACTACATCCCACAGTTGCTTATAAAACTGAGCATCCTGCCTGCCCGAATCAAAGAACTCCAGGGTAGCATCGAGGACTTCCCGCTCGGTATATCCTGTCAACCACATAAAAGCCTGATTGACCCAGGAAATCCTTCCTTCGCGGTTTAAAATTACAATCGCATTGGCTGCCGACTCCAGCGCAGTTGATTGCAGGCGCAGCCGCTCTTCGGTTTGCTTTCGCTCGGTAATGTCGCTGGCTGTGCCTACCGTGGCTTTGGTGCCAGAGAATTCAATGACGCCCACCCCGATGTCCACCCACCGTTCTTCTCCGGACTTAGTTATGATGCGCGATTCATAGCGTGACGAAGGTCCTTCACCCCGTGAATGAGCCGTTGCCATCTCCCGCCAACCCGCCTGGTCGTCCGGCGGCGATAACTTCCAGAATGGCATTGCCATTAATTCTTCTTCACTATACCCGGTGATAGCCATCCAACCTGGATTGACGTACACAAACTCCTTGCCCTGGTGGATAAAGATACCTACCGCTGCGGTTTCAGCCAGGGTTCGGAATTTGGTTTCACTTTCCAGGATGGTCTCTTCGGCTAATTTTCGTTCGGTGATATCCCGAATGAAAGCCACCACCAAGCGCTGATCAGCCAGATAAGTTAAGCGGGTACTGACTTCAATCGGGAAGGTAGCGCCATTTTTACGCAAGCCTACCGACTCGGTCAACATACCCCCATTGGTGAGTTCAATTTTAATGACTTGCTCAAGGGTTGAGCGCTGCTCTTCGGGCATCAAATCTGCCACAGTCAGATGCAGCAATTCCTCTTTTGTGTATCCGTACATCTTGCAGCCGGATGGATTGCAGTCAATGATGCGCCCATCCAGCGTCTCCAGGAAAATACCGTCAGTGCTGGCTTCAACCAGGGTTTGGTATCGCTGCTGATTGGTGCGCAATTCCTCCTCAGAGCGCTTGCGGTCAATCGCCATGGCTACCTGGCTGGACACAAAGGACAGGATTTGTTCTTCACGCCGTCCAAACCGGATACCTTCGGTATAAGTCTGGGTAACCATGACACCAATAATCCTGTTTTCCACTTTAAGCGGGACCCCCAACCAGTCCAGGGAAGGTGCACCAATCGACTCAACTTCACCGCGAGCCACCATTTCCTTGAACACTGCCGGGGATGCCAACAGGGCTTTACCTGTACGGAATACATACTCAGTCAAGCCACGTCCGGGACGTTTTGGCGCAGGCTGCGGGTCATACTGGTCCATAAAATAAGGGAACGAGATTAACTCAGTCTGTTTATCGCTTAGGGCAATAAAGAAGTTATCTACCGGCATTAGTTCACTCAGAATGGAGTGAATGAGGCGGTACAACTCTGGCAAGGATTCTGCCGCATTAGCAGCCTGTGAGATTTTGTAAATAGCTGCCTGAACCTTCTCTGCCCATTTTCGCTCGGTAATATCCTCGCCAATGCTGGCAATGCCAACCACCTCGCCCTGGTGATTGCGGAGAAGGGTATTGTTCCAGGAAATCATCCGCTGCTCACCACGCTTGGTGACCAGGGGATGCTCATAGCGCGCCGGGATGATACCGCTAAAAGTCGCCTCGAGGAACACATTCTTGAAACTGGTACTCACCTCAAAAGGCAAGAACCGGTCAAACCAGGATTGCCCAATCACCTGCTCACGCGCCCAGCCTGTGATCTCACTAAAATAACCATTGCAGAATGTCACTTCGCCATGCACATCCAGAATAACGGCAATCAGTTTGATGTTTTCAAGCAGCTCACGCCAGCGGCGCTCGGACTCACGCAATGCACGATCAGCCTTCTTTACTTCGGTGATATCTACGCCCACCATCTGGTATTCCAAAAAATTACCGGCGTCATCCAAAATAGGGCGGGCAGTCCAGCGCGTCCAACGGGTCTCGCCATTTTCCAGGATAAGACGATGTTCTACTGTGACTGGGCGGTTAAGGGTGATGAGCGCATTGGTCATTTCATTGACCAATGGCTGGTCTTCGGACGGGATGACTGGTTCAAAAGGTCGCCCAACGATCTCTTCGCGTTTTTTTCCAAAGTAATGCAAGGTAGCAGCATTAGCAAATGTCACCGTGCCGTCTGCCAGAAATCGCAGAATCATTTCCGGGTTGTCTTCTACAATCGCCCGATAGCGTGTTTCGCTTAATTGCAGTTGTTGTTGAGTGAGTGTGTCTCCCGTCACATCTCTGGCAACTACTGTTATTGCACGTGGCTGATCGTCTAAACCTCTAATCACAGAGGCGCTGATATCCAACGTTTGCATGTCACCGTTTTTTTGAATACGGTGATAGATACTGTGTTGAACGGTGTTTTCCGCGATTAATATCTTGATATTTTCCAGAATTCGGCGCGAATCTTCTGGGATCAGAAAATCCACGACGTTCTTGCCGATTAAATCTGCAGGGGTTTCCACTTCCAACAAGGATGCAGAGCGAGCGTTGCATACTTCAATCACGCCTGTCAGGTCTGTCAGCAGAATTGCGTCCGGAGAAGCTTCAAACAGGCTCTGATATCGTCTCTGGCTGGCGCGCAGGTCTTCTTCAGCCTGCACCCGGTCGGTAATATCCATGATAAGACCTTCCAAAGAGTCTACCGAACCGTCATTACTGTAAATTGCTTCACCTTGTTCCCACACCCAACACAACTTGCCCTGCGCGGTAATGATTCGGTACAACATCTCATAAGGCTTGTGTGCGTCCACACCTCGGTCAATCATTGAGCGAACTTCAAGGCGGTCATCAGGATGAATAATTTCGATAAATGGGACCTTATGATTATTTAGGAGTTCTTCCGGCGAATAGCCTGTCAGGCGCTGGCAGCCCTCGCTGACATAAAGCATGGTCCAAAACGCATCATTTTTACAGCGATACGCCATGGCAGGTAAGCGCGCCATTAATGTCACCAACTTTGTTTCAGAGCCGCTTTCAAGTGGCGAGGAGTGTTGGATTTCTGAGTGAGGTTGGGAGCGAGGTTTATTCATCTTTACATCACCACACCTTGTATTGTAGCTAATCGCTTACGCCCGGCATCTTTTGCAATGTACAAGGCGCGATCAGCCTCACGGATCAGATCACTGATACTTGTCGTTTCGGTCACACATGCGGCTGCCCCAATACTAATCGTTAAAGTCGTCTTGCCTGCATCAGTTATGAATGGTTGATCATTGATGGTTGCAAGTAATCGACGAGCGACATGCATTGCATCTTGGAGGTCAACTTCGACCAACAACACCACAAACTCGTCCCCCCCATACCGCCCAACGATATCTACATCCCGGACAGCCTTGCGCAAGCGTTCAGCCAGGGCAGTCAGTACTTGATCGCCAATCAAATGTCCTTTTGTGTCATTGATTGCTTTGAACCAGTCGCCATCCACCATCAGGGCAGTCAAGGGACGCCCAAAGCGTAAAGCCATGTCCACTTCACGCTTGCCAAATTCAAACAGCGCCCTGCGGTTATAAACATGCGTCAAATCGTCTGTGATGGCTAACTCTTGTACTTCGTCCATTAAGCGGGTCTTCTCAATGGCAATCGCCACCTGGGCAGCGAAGGTCATGGCAGCAGCCACATCACTGACTTCCAGAGTGTCGCTCCAAAGCCCCAGTAAGCCGATAACCCGTTCATCTATTTGCAGGGGTAGGCTGATGGAGCGCGTGCGGCTGGTTAATCCTACCAACCGAAACAGGTCTGATGAAAGGCTTGCGAGCGGTTCACGTAAATTTCCGAGTACCAGTTTGATGGGATTCGTTAAGAAGGTCGCGTCCTCTTTCTCCACTAATTCTTGCAAATCAGGAAATTCAGGCGAGTCTATTGGAATGGTGTGGATATCAAGAACGCCGACTCTGCGCAGGAATGCCTGTGCATCTTCAGTCAACGATATATACCGTATTCGTAAACGCTCATCGTCGCCATCCCGCAGAGCAACAAGGCTATGGAACCCCAGGCGGTCCAACTCAGTTCCCAGTGTCTCCAGTACGCTTTCCAAATCCGGCGCATGTTGTACGCGGGTAGCAACTTTGCCCAGCGCAGTAATAATGGAATTAGCCCGCTCCAATTGGGTAGATCGTTTCTGCTCGGTCGCAAGGGATTGAGCCCGGGCAATCGTCAGGGCAATTTGGGCAGCTGCGTGCTCTGCCAGGGAAATTTCTTGAAGCGGAATGCGTTGACCTTCATGAAAACCGATAACGACAGCTCCCAACCGCCTGCTGTCTGCAATTAAAGGTAATACCAATGCAGAATGGTCAGGCACATAGCTCACAATGCGTTGGCTGACAAATGTGGTCTGGCTTAAATCTTCAATAAACTCCGGTTTGCCGCTTTCCAGAGCAGAAGCGACCAGGCTTAATTCCTCGGGGTCTATCCCAGATGCCATGCTGCTGATCAGCGGGCGAACATTGCGGGAAGATGCCGCCAGGTAAGCTTGACCGGTCGTTTCATCCCACAGGGTGATATAGACATTACTGGCAGTGAACATAGCGTCCAACTGGTCCGCCAGCATGTTCATCATTTCCGTCATGCCCGGTGAGGCTAAACCCAAATGAGTGATTTCGTTTAACAACCCAAGCTGCCTTGCCCGGCGGCGAGTTTCTTCAAATAAGCGTGCGTTTTGAATGGCAGTCCCGANNCCTGGAATGAATCCACATTGATAAACCCAACCACTTCATCCTTCACAACAATTGGTGCGCCAATGTAGGACTTGATCCAACCACCCTCAGGGGTAGGAACCCACTCAGGATGCTGGGTTGTATCCTCGATGATCATCAACTGGCGAATTTGTTTGATTTTTTGCAGGACTGGCAACTCAGCCAGAGGAAACTTTTTGTTGAGTAAAATTTCTTCAGTACCATGTTCACGGTAGCCCCGGCAGCGGACTACCCGCGCCACATCACCTTCGATCAACATCAGGTTGGCAGTATCGTTTGGCACTACCTGGCTAATATTTTCCAGGATTAAGTCCAGAACTTCTTCAAAATTAAGGGTGGCATTGACCGCCGCAGCGATATTTGCCAATGCTTCAGCCAGGTGACGTTGCTCCTGAACTGCGGCTGCCGCAGACAGGCGAGCCGTGATATCACGTCCAATCCCAAAAACTACCCTTTGACCACCCCAGAATCCAGGACTTAAGACTAATTCAACATTGATCCATTCACTTTGCTTCGTCAGCAAAGGAACTTCCAACGCAGTGGCTTTACCGTCCTTTACCTGGTCAAGAAGCGACCTGGTCGCTGGGTGAAAGGCTTCCGGTATAAGGGTAAATACATCCAACTCTTGAAGGGCATCCGGCTGATAACCCAGTCTCTGGTTGACCACTGGATTGGCGAAAATGACTCTACGCTTTTCATTCAAAACCACCAAGAAATCGTTGAGGGAATCAAAAAGGGCAGCCAGATTCTGCTCACTGCGAATCAGGTCAGCCTGAGATTGTAAGCGACGTATGACTGACCCCATCTGAGCGGCAATAGACTCAATCGCATCGCGCGCAGGCACCGGGATTTCTAACTCGGTATGTGATGCCAGCGCTAACACACCCAGTCGCTTACCCTCATGCATGATGGGCAAACCAACCACCGACTGAAGCCCCATGGCAGCCG
>DFYN01000125.1:6572-7136 GCA_002383615.1 Anaerolineaceae bacterium UBA4081 | reverse complement strand
CAAAAACACCATGCCTGTGTCCAAACCTTCAATCATCGTGGCAGTCTCAAGCAGGATCTGCAAACTCGCATCCAGGTCTCCGATTGCGCTCAATGCAATTGCCAGATCCCTCTGAAGGCGCAATAACTCTGTGGCTTGCCGTTGCAAGGTAATATCATGACCAACTGCCTGTAATTCTGTGACATGACCGGCATCATCCAGAATCGGAGTAATTTCCCACTCCTGGGTTCGCACTTCGCCGTTTTGCAGATGGCTAGTATTTTCATATATGAACTCGCGTGGGTTGGTTAAGAAATCACTCAGCTGCGCCGTGATGGGACCTTGTTCATCAACGACCTTCGATTCAAATATGCTGGCACCTTGCAAATCCGCCTGGGTTTGTCCAAAATAACGGCAGAATGCCTCATTCACAAACAATAGACGCCCTTCCGAAGAAATTCGACAGACGAGCTCATTTTGGGTTTGTACAATAGCCCGGTACCGCGATTCGCTTTCTGCCAATTCCTGCTGAGCAGCGTGTTGACTGGTCACATCCTTGCTCACAACCACCAGCATGTGTCCACC
>DFYN01000125.1:5984-6481 GCA_002383615.1 Anaerolineaceae bacterium UBA4081 | reverse complement strand
GCTTCATCCCTGGGAATGCCTGTGATTTCTTCCTCCGCGGGATTCCAGTCAACAATCTTTCCGGTCGAATCAATAATAACGATGCCTTCTTCAGACCGGTCCAACAAACCTTTGAAAATGCGTTCATTGAGCTTCAGGTTTTCCATCACCTGAGCATGTTGAATGAGTGTACCAAGAATGTTCACCACTGCTGACAGGGTGTTGGTATCTTCCTCACGCCATTCCCTGCCAGTCTCACAATCTTCAAAACTGATGTATCCCCACCACGCTTGTTGAACAAAAATCGGCGCGACCATCAGAGAAAGAACACCTTGTGCTGCAAGCGCTTCACGTTCTAGGACAGGGAATGCATCCACTGGACCTGAAATAATCTTGCCCTTTTCAAATTCCAACCTCCAGCGTGTGAAATCCGATGAGGAGATATCCACACTCGGCAGGGATGTCTGCTGGTGTTTCTTGGAAAGACTCGGCGCACACCACTCAAATATCCGACGGTC
>DFYN01000125.1:1374-5870 GCA_002383615.1 Anaerolineaceae bacterium UBA4081 | reverse complement strand
CTGAATCTCATAAGAATGATTATCACCTTATCATAATAGCTAATCAAGCAGCATGGCAAGCGTTTTCTATTAATGTTGTGAACTTGTAAGCTATCGTAAGAATTATAACCTTTGGCGATATGAAAGCGAGTTCAATCCCTCACCAGTCTATTCGCGTTAGGGTGCAAGCAAAATCGCCAGCATCTGCTGGCGATATTTGTCTGCATGGGTGTTTAGTTAGTTGGCAGGCGCTTCTGTGGGTTCAACCAAACCCGGGCAGCCAACACCAAATCCACCGCGTGCTTCCCTGCGTGCCTTCATGGCATCTGCCTGGGCTTGCGTGATGGTGCCGTCGGCAACCGCTTTNNGCAATACCTTGCGCCTCAGCAATCGTCCACATTGTCTCACCGGCTTCCAGTTTGGTGTTAATCTCTTCAACGGTCAGTCCAATTTTTTCAGCAAAGGTTGCCACCATCACATCGTGCAGCAAGCCATCACCACGGGCAACCATACCCCCGCGACCCATCATACCGCCGCGGACATCATCCTCATCCCAACCGCCCTGCATGCCGGGTCCACGCCGGGAATAGCTGTCCATCATGCCGCCACGATTGTCGCGGTTACGGTCAGTCATTCGCGCTACCATCTCGCCGCGATTCAAAGTGCCCAGAGGAGTGGAGATGCCGTCAGCATTCACTTCCTGTAATGCCTTGCCGGCAACCACAATCCCGGTCACGCCCAGCGCGATAGCAATAACGGTAACCACTGATAAGATTATCAATGCGATTTTCATTTTGAAACTCCTTGTTTCTATTTACGTTTAGTTACAATCCCAATCATATCCAAGAGTTGTGAATATCTTGTGAAGGTTTGCTAAATATCTGGTGAATATCCTGCCAGACAAATAACGCGAATCAGGTATACTTTCACTCAACACCTCACCAAGGAAGCCTATGGACTTACTCTGGTATCACTATTTTCTGGCTGGTCTGGCAGCCATTGCCGCCGGAGCAGTCAACGCCCTGGCTGGCGGCGGCACCCTGATTACCTTCCCGGTGCTGACCGCGATTGGTATCCCGGCGGTGGCTGCCAACATCACCAACACAGTGGCGCTCTGCCCGGGTTATTTGGGCGGAGTACTGGCGCAGTGGAATGACCTGAAAAAATATCGCCAACGCCTGGTTTGGCTGCTGCCTGCCAGCATCCTGGGGGGCGTGGCTGGCGCAGTGCTTCTGCTCAACACCGGTGAGCGCCTTTTCCGTGAGATTGTCCCGTATCTCATTTTGCTGGCTGCTGGATTGCTGGCTGCCTCAGACCCGCTGCGCGCCTGGTTGACCAAACGCGCTGGCGCCGGGGGAGCAGCCGCACTGCAAAACTGGGCTGCCCTGCCGGTAGCGCTGGCAGCCGTCTATGGCGGTTACTTTGGCGCTGGATTAAGCGTGATTGTGCTGGCGGTATTGGGATTAATGTTAAATGACTCCCTGACAGAATTAAATGCCCTCAAACAGGCTATCTCTCTGGCGGTTAACCTGGCTGCAGCAATCTTCTTCCTGTTTTCGGGCAATATCGTTTGGTCCATCGCCCTGGTGATGGCGGTCTGCGCCCTGGCAGGCGGCGCGCTGGGTGGCAAGCTGGCTGGGCGGATTAAACCCTCCACCCTGCGCTGGGTGGTGGTTGCCATTGCAGTGGCTGTAGCGAGTATCTACTTTATTCGTGGGTAACAGGATGGAAACGGATACAATTCCGACCCTGACCGGCAAGACTTACGTTATCACAGGCGCCACCTCCGGCATTGGCTATGCAGTCGCTGCAAGCCTGTGCGCCCGAGGCGCTTCGGTCATCGGTGTAGGGCGCTCATATACCTGGTTTCCCAGCGTGGATTACTGTGAGTGGGACCCCGATTGGATAGACTGCAATAACCAGCAATCTGCCGGCGCATGTTTGAACGCTGGCGAGGTCAATCGCCTGCCATCCTGGTATGAACACGTCCTGTCAGAGCATTACCCACGTTCAATCAGCTTTATCGGCAACGCCTGCCGGGATGGGAAGCAGGACTGGGGTGAAACGGGCATCGACAGCGGCGGTGTGTGTCCGTAAGCAATTTAGTCATTCTATCCAATTACATATTGCGGGGGGTTCAAGTCTGGGTTATCATGTTTTTCAGACCCTTGAAGGGTTGATTATATAAGAGAGGATAACCCATGTCTAAAGTCTTAATCCTGACCGATAGCACGGCATACCTGCCTGAAACGTACATTCAAACCCTGCCCATCCGGGTCACACCATTGGTGCTCAACTGGGAGGGCAAGACATACCGGGACGGCATAGATATTCTACCCAATGAGTTCTACGCCCGGCTGGCAAAAGCCTCTACCCTGCCTACCACCAGCCAATTGAGCGCAGTTGAACTTCAGCAAAAATATCAGGCTGCACTCGATGAGGGTTATGATGTGCTGGGGTTGTTTATCTCCAGCGGGCTATCCGGCAGTTACCAGGCGGCAGAACTTGCCAAACAGACCATTGCGTCTGAACGTGTCCAGGTACTGGACACCAAACTGGTATCCATGGCGCTGGGCTTTCAGGTGTTGGCAGCTGCGCGGGCTGCCGCAGACGGCGCGTCCCTCAGCGACTGCCTGGCGGTAGCGAAGGATGCCTACACNNAAGCCGTTGCTACAAATTAACGACGGAAAGATTGACCTGGTCGCCAGCGTCCGCTCGCATAGCAAAGCAGTGGAACGGATGATTGAAATGGTGAAGCATGATATTGATGGTAGAACCCCTTTGCGCATCTCAGTATTCCATGCCCTGGAGGATGAAGAAGCAGCCAGCCTGACCACCAGGCTGCAGCAAGAATTAAATCCGATTGAGAATATCCCTTCCTTTGTCAGTCCGGTCATAGGCACCCATGTGGGACCCGGTACCATCAGCATTGCCTTTATGGCAGGCTAACGAGTAAGCATCTTCAAGAGGACCAACCCGGGAACGGGTTGGTTTTGGTTAACCCATAATAAGACAGGTTCATCTCGCTTATAATCATCCCATCTTGAGCGTGGAGGTCAGTATGAAAGTCTTGTTTATCGGTGGCACGGGTATTATCTCATCCGCCTGCTCTCGCCTTGCGGTAGAGNNATCGGCGACATCCGCGACCCACAATCAGCGACACAGGCATTGGCTGGGCTTGAATTTGACGCGGTGGTCAATTGGGTGGCGTTTACGCCAGACCATATTGAAGCTGACTTAAACCTGTTTCGAGGTCGTACCGGTCAGTATGTATTCATCTCCTCCGCCTCTGCCTATCAAACACCACCCGCCCACTTGCCAGTGACTGAATCAACAATTTTGGACAACCCCTACTGGCAGTACTCACGTGATAAAGCCGCCTGCGAAGACCGAATGCTTCGCGCTTATCGTGAAGAAAAATTCCCCATGACCATCGTCCGTCCTTCTCACACCTACGACCAAACCATGCTGCCCTTTGAAAGCGGCTGGACTGTGGTTGCGCGTATGCGAGCCGGCAAACCGGTGGTTGTGACAGGAGATGGTACTTCGCTCTGGACGCTGACCCACAACACTGACTTCGCCCGTGGTTTTGTGCCCCTGCTGGCACATCCAGGCGCCATTGGAGAGGTGTTCCAGATCACCTCTGATGAATGGTTGACCTGGAATCAGATTCATCAGATGATCGCCCATGCCGCCGGCGTTGAGCCACACCTTGTACACGTACCAGCAGAGGTCATTTCCCGTTTTGACCCGGAGTGGGGGGCTGGCTTATTGGGTGACAAAAGCAACAGTATGGTGTTTGACAACAGTAAAATCAAACGCTTGGTGCCGGATTTCCACTGCACTGTACCATTTATGCGCGGGGCAGAAGAAATAATGACCTGGTATGACGCCAACCCCGCCCGCCAGAAAGTGGATACCAGCGCAGACAAACTTATGGACCGCCTGACTCAATTAATGGCTGAAATCAAGGCAGATTGACCCCGGGTTGAATGAAATTTGAAACAAAACGGGCGCTCAATGCGCCCGTTGTTGATGTCATTTTGATCATACTAGCGTTTACTCTTGGTCCGCTTCTCTTTCGCCTGCGCCCAAAAGGCATCCCCATTGACCGTCTTCAAACCCTTAACCTCAGCCACTCGAGCAGCACGCTGCCGCCGGGTACGCATAATCGGTACGGATGCGATCAGTGACACGAATGCCAACTCCAAAATTAAGACCAACCACAAGGCACCTTCACGTCCTGTAACCACATCCGGGGTGATATAAACCTCAAGCAGTTTTCGCGGCATTTTGAGGGTATACACACCGGGTTCAGCAATGATAAAACTAAAAATAGGGCGCCCTGCTGCCAGGGGCGTGTCAAATGGCAGCAATCCCCGCTGGATGTAGGCGACATCCACCTTGCTGCCGTCCGGTGCAATGATATTTAACCAAGCCGGGGTGTTGTGTGTCATCAGTGCATCCGTCGCTTCCAGCGTATCCGGATCCTGAGTGTAGTACGCATAACGACCAGC
>DFYN01000125.1:0-1241 GCA_002383615.1 Anaerolineaceae bacterium UBA4081 | reverse complement strand
AAGTTGAAAGGGTATTATATCAGCCTGCCAGGATGGTTTCATCCACAACCTGACCGCCCCGTAAATAAAAACGTGCCACACGCGGCAGCAGGCTGGTTGCAGTTTCATAATTGATAGTTTCCGCCCACCTGGAAACTTCTTCCATCGGGATACGCTCTTTCCCTTGCGAGCCAACCAATACGACCTCGTCATGCAATGCAGCATCGGGGATATCGGTCGCATCCACCACAAACTGGTCCATGCACACCCTGCCAATCATTGGCGCGCGCTGACCACGGATGAGGACACTGCCGCGGTTGGTCAGGTTGCGCCGCCAGCCATCGCCGTAACCCACCGGCACCAGGGCGGCTTTGGTCGGGCGCTCCGCCTTCCATAAGCGTCCATAACTGACCTCTGCGCCTACCGGTAGGACCTGCAGCCTGCAAATACGGCTCTTAATCGTCATGGCGGGGTGGATTTCAAATGTGTTGGCAAATTCTGAAGATGGATCCAACCCATACATGCAAATTCCAGGGCGGACCATGTCAAAGTAAGAATCAGGCATGCTCATGATGGCTGCGCTGGCAGCCGCATGCGTCATTGGAATAATAAAACCGGCTGACACAAGTGTAGAGCGAACCTCTGTGAAACGCTGTAATTGCTTGTGAGCGTGGATGGTATTGGCTGAATCAGCGGTGGCGAAATGGGTGAACATACCCTGCAGGGTTAATCCCGGCTGGTTTGCCAGCCAGCGAAAAAAGTCCAATGCGTCCGCTGGCATGACCCCATAACGAGACATACCCGTATCAATTTTGACATGTACCGGCACCTGTACGCCGGCTGCTTGCGCCGCTGCATTGATCGCCGTGCCTGATTCAACATTCCCCAGGCTGGGGGTTAACCGCCAGCGGACAATCAATTCAGCGCCATCGGGCGGCGTGTAGCCCAGTATTAGGATGGGTGCATCCACGCCTGCTTTACGCAGCTCAATGCCTTCCTGGATGCGGTGCACGCCCAGCATAGTCGCACCTGCCGCCAGGGCTGCCTTCGCCACAGGTATTGCGCCGTGTCCATAGCCGTTGGCTTTGACAATTGCCATCACCTGCACACGCTCGCCTACCTGTTGTAGTACTGCCCGGACGTTCCATGCAATCGCGTCCAGATCCACTTCCGCCCAGGTAAGAATTCCGTCTTTCATAGTTTGCCTCGATGATTAGGATGCCTTGATTCTACCCCTACTTATTAAACTCGTGCGACTTATG
>DFYN01000052.1 GCA_002383615.1 Anaerolineaceae bacterium UBA4081 | reverse complement strand
AGTAGATCTGGCAATCCACCCATGTAAGCAAATCCGGGTGTGAAACCAATGATAAATACTCGATAAGATCCGCTCGCGTGGAGTTGAATCACATCTTCAGCGCTGATTCCTGCATACTGGGCTACACGTCCCAAATCAGGTCCAGATTGACCGCCATAATAAACAGGGATGCTGATTTTGCGGGCTTCAACTTCACTACCTGAGGAAACACATTCAAGCGCTTCCTGAATAATCGCTTCAACCTCTTTTATCCCATTGATGAGCGGATCAAACCGAACCAGAAGAGAGGCATATCCCGGTATTAAGTCCCTCAGTTCAGGGTGTGCACCGGAAAGAAGGTTTGCCCTGAGCGAGTGAACCTGCTGATTGAGTTGCCAATCCAGCCGATCTCCAAGCACAACCCGAATTGCCGATTCACCATACGGAGCAATCTCAACGTTACGCATTGTGCCCCTCGATCAAATCCTTGTTTAACTGGTCTGTTATGAACATATATCCTGGCGCATGAGTGATCATCAGGGGAAGCTTTGCTGCCTGCGCCACTGCCTGCGGCGTAACGCCGCAAGCCCAGAAAACAGGAATCTCATTTGAATTAATTGGAACAGGATCCCCATAATCTGGCTGACCGATGTCCGCAATCCCAATTTCTGCTGGATGACCAATCTGGATTGGCGCTCCATGAACCGCGCTGAAAGGAGTTGTGACGAATATAGCTTCCTCAACCAAATGTTCAGGTATGGGACGCATGGAGACGACCATTGGTCCCGAAAAACGACCAACTGGGTTGCACAGCAAGTTGGTTTTGTACATCGGCACATTACAGCCGCATTCAATGTGCCTGACCGGAATGCCCGCTTCTAAAAGCGCTTCTTCAAATGTGAAACTACACCCAAGCAAAAAACTAACCAAATCTTGCTGCCAAAGCTGAAGGATGTCGTTATATTCACAGACAAATTGTCCATCACGGTACAACCGATATCGGGGAATATCGACCCGAATATCTGAATCAACCGCCCATTTTTCAGCGGGGTGGGGATCACCTGCTGCCAGTTGGTGAAGCAATGGACAGGGTTTGGGATTGGCAGCGCAAAATGCAGCAAATTCTTGGCTGACATCTTCCGGGAGGACAACCAGGTTTGCTTGAACGTAACCGGGGGCTAATCCGGCTGTAGGTTTCCGCCATCTCCCAGCAGCAATTGCCTTCCTCGCCAATATCCCCGTCGGAAATTGCTCGATCATTGAAGCTCCAAAGTTGATTTCTCATAATTGTATCATCTTGATATGCCAGCGCTTGACATAAACCCTGCAAACCCATAGGATTAAGTTATGAGTAGCCTTCTATCCCGTCTGACAAGCCGACCAAAGATACTGGGTGCAATCTTAATATCAACTGCGCTCATTTGGATTGGTGTTACAACAGTCCTAATTCCCCCTTCAGTACCAGGCGGAGCTTCAGCTCCGCGCCCCGGGTTTATGGCGCCTGCATTTGAATTACCCGATCAAGAAGGAAGCATCCGCTCGTTAGCCGAATTCAGAGGTTCACCTGTTATCGTCAACTTTTGGGCGAGTTGGTGCAGCCCATGTAAGGCTGAAATGCCTGCTTTGGAACGTGTCCAAAAGAGGCATCCTGACATCATGTTTCTGGCAGTCAACGTCACCAGTCAGGATGATCAGGCAGCTGCTCTTCAATTCCTCGCGAATAATGGCATCACATTGCAGGTTCTGTTTGACACGCAAGGATTAGCGTCGCAGAAATATCAAATAAATGGCTTACCAACGACCTTCTTCCTTGATTCAGATGGCATCATACAGGATTTTGTTATTGGCGGTCCCCTTTCTGAAACCGAATTGGAATCGCATCTGGAAGCGCTCATAAAGGGTAATGAGCGATGATGCCAATCCTGCAGGTTGGACCTGCTGCCATTCCGACTGCTGCGCTTGTCCTGTTAATTGGGTTTTGGATAGCCTGGAGCCTGGCAGAGCGTACCGCCAAAGTGGAAGGTGTCTCAGCAAACCAAATTTCCAATTTGATTCTTATAGTATTTGCCTCAGGAATAATTGGGGCTCGAATTGGTTATGCGGTCAATCACCCAATTGCTTTCTCACAGAATATCTGGAGCTTGTTCAGCCTTCGACCGAGTATGCTTGATATTGGCAGCGGTTTGCTCATTGCATTCATGGCAGGTGTCATTTTTCTCAATCGAACCCGGCTTCCCATATGGTCTGTATTAGATGCGCTAACACCGCCAGCAGGAATCATGGCGATGGCGATCTCGCTCGCGAATTTTGCTTCGGGGTCAACCTACGGCATCCCGACCACCGTTCCGTGGTCAATCACTCTTTGGGGCGCTGATCGCCACCCTGTGCAATTGTATGCTTTTGTCCTTTTCCTGGTTATTTTTCTGCTGACATATCCTTGGAAAAACCAACCAAGCCTAAGCAGTGGTGTTCGTTTCTGCACTTTTACAGCCTTTACATCTTTTGCCATCATAATTGCCGATACTTTCCGAGGAGATAGCCACCTATTAATCGGGAATTTGCGGACTTCACATGTGCTCGCACTATCCATGCTTGTAGCTTCTGTCATTTTTCTGATTAGGTATCGGAAAAAGGAGAATGATGACTGATTTACCTCTCACAGGTCAAACTGTCCTGATTACCGGCGGCGCCAGGCGAGTAGGTCGCTTGCTGTCGCTGGCTGCTGCCAGGGCAGGCGCAAATATTATCCTGCATCACAACGCCTCAAATCAGGCAGCAGCTGACACTGCCCAGGAAATTTCCGACCTTGGGCGAATCGTGACAATCTTACAGGCAGATTTTCATCATCCCGATCAGGCAGAAGCTTTGATTGAGAAAGCCTGGGCAGTCACGCCATTTTCTGTGCTGGTCAACAATGCTGCAATCTTTGAACCCCTAACCTGGGATACCACAACCCTCATGAACTGGCAGGCTCACCTTGATATAAACCTGACAACTCCCTTCTTTTTGAGCCAGGCGTTCGCCCGCCGCCTGCCCGGTGACCAAACCGGTCGGATTATCAATTTGTTGGATTGGCGAGCCTTGCGACCGGTTGCAGACCACTTTCCATACACAATCAGTAAAGCCGGGTTGGTAGCGCTCACCAAATCCCTCGCTGTAGCGCTGGCGCCACGGATTACAGTAAACGGGTTGGCACTTGGCGCCGTCCTTCCGCCAGCAGATGGCGGAGTCTCTGATGCTTTCTTAAAACCAGTCCCCGCGAAAAGGTGGGCATTGCAAGAAGAATTAGAGCAAACCTTTTTATTCATGCTGACCAGTCCTGCTTACATCACAGGCGAAATCATCCACTTAGATGGCGGTCGCCATCTTATTTAATGAGTTAAGGAGAACCATGGACCAGGTATTAATCAAAGACTTGCTTGTAAGGGGTGTGATCGGAATCAGCGATAAGGAACGTTCCAACCCGCAGGATATTCTTGTCAATATGGTAATATTCGCGGATATCTCCATAAGTGGCGAAACCGATAAGATTGACGATTGCGTGAATTATCGGACCGTTGCTAAAAAAGTTTTTGCCCTGGTGGAAACCGCTCAACGGTATACGGTTGAAGCCCTCGCAACAGATATCTCGAAATTGGTGTTGCTGGAACCCGGTGTGAAAGGGGTGCGGGTACGTGTGGAAAAACCGGGTGCTGTTCGCTTTTCACGCTCAGTTGGCGTAGAAATTGAGCGATTCAACCCTGATTGAAATGCATACCGCTTGTTTGTTATTGGGATCAAATATCCGTCCCTGGGTTAATTTGCAGCGGGCATTAATCCTGTTAAGAAGAAACTGTGAAGTTAAGGCAATCTCCAGCGTGTGGGAAACGCAGGCAGTCGGTTCCAGTGGACCCAATTTTCTCAATGCTGCAGTCTTGATTACAACACACCTGGAAATTCATGAATTTAGATTACAGGTGATCGCCTGTATCGAGACCACACTGGGACGCGTTCGCACACAAGACAAATACGCCGACCGCACCATTGATATTGACATCCTGATATTTGACGATATCCTGCGTGATTCAAACCTGTGGGTTCATGGGTTTATGGCTCTTCCCACTGCCGAGCTGCTCCCATCCTTAATCAATCCCGAAACAGGAAAAACCCTTTCTGAAACTGCCGCCAACATACGGCAACAGATTATTGC
>DFYN01000084.1:4978-14586 GCA_002383615.1 Anaerolineaceae bacterium UBA4081 | reverse complement strand
ACCAGCAAATCATCACAGACCTGGGTTAGTCTCCAGGATTGGAGTTCACATAGCGAACCCCCTATCGCTCGGTAGGGGGTTTGATCTATTTAGAGCAAGTGCAAATATTATGAAGAATCTCGTCCTGGAGCACATCGCATGTAAAACCGTTCATCTCGATAATGAATACAAATCAATTTGTTCGAAGCGATTAACTGATCGACAACGCTCCAATCCTTACCTGAGCGCCGAAGCATATCCTTCAATGCCTCTTCTCGCAGCGGGTGAACTGCCGTTATTCCAAGAATATCTTCACTGATTATCCCTGTTGAAATAAAATCCAAGGCTTCCGCCTCAAACAATACGTCAATAAATGAGAGTTCATCAGATAATACCGTTAGGATCTTCTGAAGTGTGCTTGGATCTGGTGGGTGCACCCACGTTTCACTTGGAGGTCGGGTGGGAATTGATAGGTAGGACTTGAAAGGTTGTAATTTTAATAGAAAGCTGGCTAACTTTTGGATTGCCTCATCGCTATCATTAACATCAGCCACCAGCATCGTCTCTGTTACCAGTTCTCCGTGAAATCGATTGCGAAATTTCAGGATATTCTTAAGTATTGACGGGAGAGACAGATGGTGATGGGGTCGGTTGATTTTGCGCCAATCATCCTCTCCAATAGCATCAACCTTTAAGGACACCCAATCTGCAAACAACAGTCCATCCTGAACATCTTCTCTGTCAATGAGGGATGCGTTTGAAATCACCGCGATTGGGAGACGATATACTTTTAGCTCTGCTATGAGTTCTGCCAGATTTATATCCAGGGTTGGTTCGCCGTCTGGAACAAGGGTCAAATAATCTATGGGATGGTTTATTGAATCGCTTTCGGCAATTTTCTTTCCAACCTCATCGATTATTTGGCTTACGGGATAAAACGCCCTGCGAGAAACCTGAAGGTGTGACGTCCTGCCAACCTGGCAGTATACACAGGCATAAGTGCAGTGCTTCGGTGGTATATGGTTGATACCAATGCTATACCCTAACCGGCGAGAAGGAATTGGACCAAATGCAATCACTTTACCCTGCTTTTGTTTAATACTTTCACCTGAAGTGAATTCACCCACATTGGAGTCAACACAAAATGCACACCCATGTAGTCCCTTTGTATTTGAATGATGCTAATTACGCCATTAGTTGTAAGCTTTACGTGTGTCCTCATCAGCCATGACTTCTGCAAGCTTTGATTCCCATTCTGGCTCATCCCATGTTCCAAGTTGTGAGTGCATTTCCAAATACTTCTCTGGAATTGGGTGCGTTCCCAAAACTACCTGTACGCCATAGCGCTTTTCGAGGAAGTCTTTGAAAGTATCGATATAGGGACAAGGAGGATAGCCAACCAATAACCCGGTGGCAAGATGAATAACCTGTGCCCCATTTTTTACCATTTCTTCGCCCGTATACTCAATGTTGCCACCCGGGCACCCCTCACAAGTTGTATATCCAACCAATTCAACTTCTTCACCAGCATACTGGGTGAAGGCACCTTCCCGGTTTTGCATTGCCCGCAAGCATTTACCGCCAGCACATCTTCGGTATCGGTCGCAAATAATAATCCCGATTTTTTTAACGTCGCCCATGTCCATCTCCTTATTTATTAAAAATCAATGCACCAAACATTCCATCTCACGGATATTGCAACATCCAAATAGTTCACTAGCCTTCTGTAATTGATTTCAAGATCTCATTGAGTTCTGCCGCCTGGACATAATCAACGACCGTAATTTGTTGACCAGCAAAACCTTCAACATCATTTATTGCTTGAATAATACTGACCGCTAATGGCACAGCAATGGGACACAATGGAGATGAAGGTCGGAATGTATAAACGACCTTTCCATTTAAATCAATTCTTAGATTCTGCACCAGCTGCATGCGAACAACATCGACACCGGTTTCAGGATCAATGACTTTTTTTAATTGCTCAATAACGTCAGACAATTCCGGAATAGTTTTTTGAGTCATTCTTTTTTCGCCTCCCTATTGAGCAGACCTAACACTGAATCCCAGAGGTGCCGGATTGCCTTGGCTGACTCAGAGTTTGGAAACGCAGCCGTGATAGGCATGCCCTTTAGCATCGCCTGAGGGATATGCTCATCAAATGGAATACTCTCCAAGATTTGGATGCCCTCAAGTGAAGCAAATTCCTCTATATGCCTGGTGCCTTCAGGATAGAGGTCGCTTTTATTGATACAAATAACCGTAGGTATCTTGAAATGCTGCAGAACCCCCAAAATGCGCTTTAGGTCATGCAGTCCCATTACGCTGGGCTCAGTGACAATGAGCCCCAGATTGGCGCCAGCACAAGCAGAAATCACCGGGCAGCCTATGCCAGGAGGACCATCAACAACGATTAAGGATGCGTGATTTTCCTCCGCACAAAGGCGTGCCCGTTGTTTGATCGTCGTCACAAGCTTTCCAGAATTTTCTTTGCCAGGGAATAGTTCAGCATCATAAAGGTCGCCATACGGCGTTTTTGAGTAAAACCAGAGACCTTCCTGCTGTTGTATCATTGAGATCGCTTTTTGGGGACAGGCATAAACACAGGCAGCACAGCCATCACAAGCCATCGGGTCAATTTGAAAAATTTTTCGGTCAGCTTGTTGAATGACCGCGTCATATCGGCAGACAGATGCGCAATCACCACACCCCATACATAGCTCTGGGTCAATATCCGCCAGTGACCCACCCCAAAATTCAGTTGGGCTGGACTCTTGGGGTTGTATGACAAGGCGAAGATTAGCAGCATCCACATCTGCATCTACAATGATGGTGTGGGGATCAAGAGAATCGAGACTGCTGAGGTGCGCAAAGGCAGCCACCAAACTGGATTTTCCTGTACCCCCTTTCCCGCTTAAAACCACCAATTGCTTAATTTCACTGGTTGATGGTGGCATGGGTTTGCTCGCTTACTATTGTGGAAATTCGGTGAAATAAGTCTTGAAGCAACTGCTGATACTCTGGCTGCAAGTCAACCAGTGTACGACCACCTGCAATGCCAGTTGCAAGAGTTCTGCTGAAGGGTATGCGCAGGAGAACTGGTATGTTTTTTTCAGTTAGAAATATATCCATCTGGTTGTCACCAACGCCATCACGATTGATGATTACCCCAAATGGTATGTTCATATCATTTACCACGCCTAAAATTTGTTTGAGGTCATGTAGCCCAAATGGCGTTGGTTCTGTTACTAAAAGCGCAAAATCAGATCCTCGTAACGTTTCCACTGCCGAACAGGAAGCACCTGGAGGTGAATCAATAATAACAATGTCAGTTTCTGGAGGTGTAATCCCTCGCTTCAGCGCACGTATGATAGGCGTCGGCATCGGTTCACTGATCGTCAGCGCCCCACGCACAAAATGAATTCCATCCTGCGTTTCACCTGATTCAATCACACCAATCGGATTGGGAATTTCAACAATTGCATCTTCTGGACAGTTCCAGGTGCAGCTTCCACAACCATGGCACAGTTGAGGAAAAACAAGGATTGATGTCCCAATTTTCGCCAAGGCGTGAAACTGGCAAACTGAAACGCATATTCCACAGGCGGTACACTTGTCAGTCTGAATTTGAGGTATGGCAATACTTGTCTGGGCTTGCGTTGTAAAAACCGGATCCAGAAAAAGATGACCATTGGGTGCTTCTACATCGCAGTCCACATACCAGACTTGACCTTTGGTTGTTAAACTACGCGCCAAACTGGTTGCAATGGTCGTCTTACCAGTTCCGCCTTTCCCGCTTGCAACTGTAATTCTCATCAAATTCTCCTGAAGCACGCGCTAGGGCATCAAAGGTAATTTACCCTGTTGAAAATCTATCACTGTTTGTTTTACTGTTTCGCTTTCACTGGTGAACAAGTGCATGCCTATTTTTGCAGCCCGAAACACATTGGCAGCATTGGGACCAAAATCTCCACTGATGACTGCATCAACTTTCTGGTCAATTGCAAATTGTGCTGCGGTAACACCTGCCCCGCCCGATTGGCTGGCGCCGGGATTGGCAAGCGCCTGCCAGTTACTGGTCTCTGTGTCAACTTTAATAAACCAGGGCGCACGTCCAAAACGACGTTCGATAAAGCTATCCAACTGTGGGTTTTGCGCTGAAATGATGATAATCATATTACCTCCAAGGGTATATCTCGCTATTTGTGGAACGTTCCTGTATTGGCTGTCGCGGATTGCTAAAAGTCCTGACGTGCCATTTGCATGTGGTTATTACCACCTTTGCAATCAAAACAGATTTAGTGAAGTAATTCCGTGTGATCTATTAATTTTCCGGAAATGAATGCCTCAACAGCTGCATCAATATCACTTAAATCTGTCACAACCGGCTGGATATTCAACTGGCGCATGCTATCATAGGCGCCCATACCCATCCCACCGCACAGTAAAACCTTGCAATCCGAAATGGTCCCTGCCATGCTGGTGTGTTTAGTATGAGAAGCGGAATCCATGCCGTGACCAGCTGGAGTGACAACTTCAGCATGATTCTCCCCACTAAATTGTGAGTGCCCCATCTTGGGACGCATCTCGCGTTGGACAACCTTTCCTTCTTCAATGGTCAGTACCAGATAATACGCTGCCCGTCCAAAGTGCTGGCTGATTGTCTTGCCGTCGTCCGTAATTACTGCAATTTTCATTGAAACCTCCTGAATTAAGTGTTCTTTAGAAAAATGGTGCCCACTGGGTTCATCATTGACATCCGTGGGATACAAAATGATTAGGAATTGTGAACTTTCAGTACTGCTGTTTTTCCAACAATGGGGCAAATTCGCCTCAAACAGCAAACTGTCTCCTTGTTCTAAAAGATAGACATCATCGTTTATGTGATACTCAACGATTCCACTCAAGCAAAACACATACTCGTACCCGGTATGCACAATGACCCTATCCCCGCTGTTCACCCCTGGTTGTAAAGTTACCAAAAAGGGTTGCACAGCATTACCCGAAAAATCTTTGCCCAGATTTTGCATTTGGGTGGTCCCAATTGAGGTTTGCGGGCGTTTGTCAACCGGGGTGTATACCACACTCTTCTCCACTGGATCCGATTCGAAGAAAACTGCAATGGAAATATTCAGCGCCAAAGCCAATTGTTGCAGGGTGCTAACTGAGGGTGAGGTTTTCCCGTTTTCAATCAGGCTCAAGGTATTGATATTCAGACCGCTGCGGTCCGCCAGCGCGCGTAGCGAAAGCCCGCTTCGCATGCGCAGTTCGCGAAGCTTGTGCGCAACGCGTACTTCCGCCGGTGTCCAGACTGGTTCTATAGCTGTTTTTTTCATTAATCACACCTCAAACAGTTCGCCATAAACAAATGTAGGCACGAAAAGCAAGTACACCATAATTACTATTATTATAGTACATTTTTTGATATATTGGTAGTATTTTACCATTATATAAGTAACATTATATTTTTTCAACAGATTGTCACTATTCTCTTAATATGTATTGACATATATAGAATAGTTGGTTATACTCTTCATTAAGGATAATTCAAATCGGAGGCTCGAGATCATGCCAAGACATCGACGGGGTTGGGCTATGGGCAGAGAAAACAATATGGGCGAGCGGCATTCGCCAGTGACGATTTCTTTGCTGGAACCCGCCCTGCTCATTTTACTCAGCGAGCATCCTCAGCATGGTTATACCTTGCTCGCCGAATTACAGACTTTAGGGATGCGCACCATACATCCCAGCGTGGTCTATCGAACCTTGCGCGATATGGAATTGCTGGAATGGATCCAATCGGATTGGGACACAGACCAGACTCAAGGACCGCCACGTCGAATTTATCGGTTGACATCTCAAGGAGAATTCGTTCTCACAAGTTGGTTGAATGAATTGGAAAATTCCCAGGAGATGATTAAAAATATGTTAGCTCGGGCTAATCGCCAGAACGGAGAAAAATAATGCCTTACAGAGATGGTACGGGTCCCAACGGACAAGGAAAGAAAACTGGACGCGGTATGGGTAACTGTGCCCCAAATTCACCTGATGCACCAACTACCACGACAACAACACCGCAAAGGTCATGGGGTTTGGGGCAAAGGTTTTCCAACGCTTTTGGGCGCTTATTTCGTCGTCGGCGCGCATATCGCGTCAATCGCAGATAAATCTAACAAGAAGAGGTAAAACAATGCCAAACATGGATGGAACAGGACCTTTTGGAATGGGTCAAAACGGTAAAGGCTTGGGTCCCTGTGGGCGAGGGCAGCGAACTGGTTGGGGTGCAGGTCGCACCGCTTGGCGTGTGGGCGGTAGGGGTTGGGGATTCCTGCCCACTCAAACCCCCATACAAGACGAGAAAGTAACCCTCGAACAACAAAAGGAATGGTTAGAGTCGGCTCTGGCTGAAATATCTGAAAGACTAAAGGGATTGGAAGAAAAGGGAGCGTAATTACAAATCTCCCAGACTTGCAGCCAAGGCTTCTTGTAGCGTTAAACCAATTCCATTATTAAACAGACAGCGCCCTTTTGGACGCTGTCTGTTTATTCTCCAAGCCACTTATATCAGCAAAAGTGTATTTTCATAATAAATTGTGCCCTGTCATCTCCGTTTCTGCTTCCGTAATAATCGGAGGTTCTGGCTATATTTCGTTTGATCACAAAGTTGAATTCTTCATTCGGCACCGTAATCACATATCGTCAGCCGAATCATCAAACTGGGTATGATAGAGGCTGGCATACAGACCGTTTTGCGCCAACAGGCTGGCGTGTGTGCCACTCTCCACAATCCTGCCGCGATCCAGCACCAGTATCAGGTCAGCCGCCAGGATGGTGCTGAGCCGGTGGGCAATGACAATGCTGGTACGCTCTGCCATGACCTTGCCCAGCGCATCTTGAATCAGGGCTTCTGATTCGCTGTCCAGGCTGCTGGTGGCTTCGTCTAAAACCAGGATGCGCGGATTCTTAAGGATGACCCGTGCCAGTGCCAGACGCTGCTTTTCGCCGCCACTCAACCGATAGCCGCGCTCGCCCACAATGGTGTCATAGCCGTCTGGAAGCTCACTGATAAATGTATGGATATTGGCAATCCGGCAGGCTGCCTCCAACTCTGCCTGGGTTGCGTCCAGGCGGGCGTACTGCAAGTTGGTGCGAATGGTATCGTGGAATAGATACGTTTCCTGGGTCACCATGCCGATCTGCGAAGTCAGCGCATCCAACCCCAGTTCGCGCAGGTCATACCCGTCCAGGCGGATGACGCCCTCAACCGGATCATATAGCCGCGGTATCAGGTAAGTCATGGTTGTTTTACCAGCCCCGCTGGGTCCCACCAGCGCAACCAGCTGCCCCGGCGCAGCCCGAAAACTGATATCTTGCAACGCCACGCCGCGTGCCTGGCTGTGTGCCGTGCTCTCCTCCTCATCAGGGCTGGCATCCCCCGAAAGAACTGCTGTAACATTATCCATGCTGCCATAGCGGTGGACGTCGCTCAGTAATTTCTCATCGCCCCGCTCATATTGGAACGAGACATGCTCAAATGTAATTTCGCCGCGCACATCTGTTGGAACAAGCGGCTGGTCAATTTCCGGGATGTCTACCGGCAAGTCCGCCACTTCAAATACGCGTTCAAAACTGACCATGGATGTCGCAAACTCAACCGGCGCATTGGATAACCCTTGCAGCGCGCTATATAGCGAACCTAGGTAGGCTCCCAGCGCGACAATGGTACCCACCGTAAAGTTGCCCTGGATGACCATATAGCCGCCCAGTCCATACACCAGCGCAGTCCCAACGGCGCTGATCAATCCAGTCAGCGCCATGAAGATGGAACTGGTGGAGGTCCGCCGCACACCCAGGTCGCGCACTTCCTTCGCCCGCGCCTCAAAACGGCGCACTTCCACCTGCCGCCGTCCAAACAATTTCACCAGCAATGCACCGCCGATATTAAGTGTCTCATTCATCATGGCGTTCATGCGCGCATTGGCTTCCATTTGCTCGCGGGCGATATCCCGCAGACGCGAGCCCAGTAAACGGGCAGCCAGCAGGAAGAAAGGCAGGATGGCAACCGCGATTAAGGTTAACCGCCATTCAAGAGTCAACATGACGGCTAAAACCGCCACACCGCGCACCACATCCGTCACAATGCCCACCATGGTGCTGCTGATGGCATTTTGAGCGCCGATGACGTCGTTATTCAGCCGGCTCATCAACTCGCCCACCTTGGTGTTGGTGAAGAATCGCAGAGACATGCGTTGCAGGCGGTCGTACAAAGCAACGCGCAAATCGAAGATAACGCCTTCACCTACCCGCGAGCTGAGCTGCCGCTGGGTTACATTAATTGCTCCGTTGAGCGTTGGAATCGCCAGCATCGCCAACGCCAGCCAGATCAGCCGGGGCACGTTGCCCGACGGGATGGTTTTATCGATCAGATCGCGCAAGATCAGCGGCATGAGCAGCCCGACGCCTGTTTGTACCAGGATGAGCAGCAACAAACCGGCAATCAGCCACCGGTATGGTTTGGCGTATTTCAGCACCCGCTTAAGCAGCGCTAAAGTTATCTTTGGTTTGGTGTCTGGTGCGTTGACCAACCCCCGCATTCCACCCTGATGTCTCATTATTAGCCCTCCGGCAATCATTTCTCAGACAATTATCCCACCGTTTATGAGTTACCAGGCGAGTCTTCTGGCTCCCATCCACAATTAGATTGTTTTCCTATCCTTCCTATTCTATAATCAATATAATCANNATCACCTTCTAAAGGAGGGATGAATGACCGCGCGTTTGATTGTCAATGCAGATGATTTTGGTCTTACACCTGGCGTTTCTGAGGGAATCGTCGAAGCGCACCTGCACGGAATTGTCACCTCCACCAGCGTCATGATGAACCGTCCGAATGCAGCCAGGTCAATCCAGGAAACCCAGGAGACCTGCCCCCGGTTGGGNNTCCCCAGCCTGGTGCAACCAAATGGACAATTCCTCAGCCTGGACGCCCTGATTCAGAATATCGACCGCCTGGACATTGCTGAAGTCATCGCTGAATTACGCGCACAAATTGAGCGCTTTGTTCAAATCTCTGGTCATTCGCCTGACCACCTGGACACTCACCACCATACCGCCTACTTCGCCCCGCATCTATTTGAGGTATTATGCCAACTGGCAGCTGAATTAGATTGCCCCATCCGGCTTCCGTTTAGCAGCGACCCCAGCCTTCTCACTGATTATCTCAAACCAAGCAACGCTCCCGGGCATGCCGCTCAGATCCAGGCTATCCTGGCAGAGTATCACCCCCGCCACCCGGACGTGTTCATTGTGGATTGGTACGGCAACGGCGCCACCCGCGAGAACCTGTTGGCAAACCTGGCGCAAATTGCCACCCATCAAGTCGACTTGGTTTACGAACTCATGTGCCATCCAGCGCATGTGGATAACGCCTTGCTGGAAATCTCATCTTACACCACTCAGCGCGTCCGCGAACGCCTGCTGCTGCAAGATCCGGATATCCTCGCCTATATAGAGACAGCAGGAATTGAACTAATCCCATTCTCGAAACTCTGAGAGAAATATTCCTGTCCCATAAAAAGGCTGTCCAAATAGCGGACAGCTTTTTTGTGCCCCCGATCTGCCATGTTCGG
>DFYN01000084.1:4600-4893 GCA_002383615.1 Anaerolineaceae bacterium UBA4081 | reverse complement strand
GTGATTGGAACCCTCTTCTTCGCTATTTTTGGCGAGGATGTTAAAACTCAGCCCAGGGAGCAAACAGTATGAAATGGAACTCGGTCACGTGGATGGACGCTGCTCCTTTGAGTCCAGCATCAAGAAGTATGAACTCAAAGACTCGGCGCTGCTGCGACTGGCGAAAATCATCCATGCGGCTGATGTGCTGACCCGAATGGACGAGGTTTGGAAGCCATTGCCACCGGGTTTGGTCTGCGCCTCCCGGACGACCAGCAAAACCCGGCAATCCAGTTTGAGGTGTATGACGCCCT
>DFYN01000084.1:0-4587 GCA_002383615.1 Anaerolineaceae bacterium UBA4081 | reverse complement strand
TTGGGCGGGATGACCCCACCGGCGCCGCGTGCACCATAACCCAGGTCTGACGGGATGGTCAGGGTGGCTTTGCCGCCCACTTTCATCAGGGCGATGCCTTCATCCCAGCCCTTGATGACCTGCCCGACGCCCAACTTGAACTCAATCGGCTCGCCGCGTTTGTAAGAACTGTCAAAGACGGTGCCGTTGGTCAGTTTGCCGGTGTAATGCACTTTTACCATCTTGCCTGCCGTAGCCTGCACGCCAGTGCCGGCTTCCACCTCGGTATATTCCAAACCACTTGCTGTTTTCATCAGGTCTCCTGTAAGATATCCAAGTTAGACCTGAATTTTACCTGAAAATCACTGATTTTGGTAACGGACTAAAAACCAGCCTGCTTGAAACTGACCATGCGTTGGGCTGTTTCATCGTAAAGCGCCAACCGGATGGTTGCCAGGCTCTGCCTGATATCCAAAGTGGGCGACTGACGGAAGAGCTCATCTGACCGGTAGGCTGCCTCCAGGTGGTAATTCGCCACTTTCGGTGCCAGGTGGTGGATGTGGTGGAAGCCAATGTTGCCGCTCACCCATTGCAGCAACGCGGGCAGGCGGTAATTATGATCAAAAACAGGATGCTGAATATTGGGGGGGGTTATATTTCATATTCTCCCTGCAAATTTAAATTATCAATTCAATTGTCTATTTTATCGCCTGCAGTTTTCCATGTCAGAAGCCTAACCTATACGATTGGATGGTGCAGCCGTCATGGAATTCCCCAGATTTGGGGATAACCAAATTCAGTGAGTATACCCAGATATTTGCCGTCAGCAGAAAAAACGACTGTTGGGGGAACATCTCCACTACAGAAGTAGTCACCTGTGGAAAAAAGTTCCTCTCCAGATAAAATATCATAGATCAAGATTTTATTGCCATGCATTGTGTTTATGCTGATTGCTATCATCCTGCTGTCAGCAGAGAAGGTAAAATCCATCCACCTCTCTGAACGTTCCAGAACAGTATTCCCGCTGTTATTATCGATTACCGTTAAAGTCATATTTGGATCATTGTTGTCTCCTCTTTTCATAGAAGCTGAATATGTACGATCAAGTGTTGAGGCATTCTTGATTCCAAAAGGGAAACGTGCAACAGTGATCTGACCGTTTAACGAGTAATCCTCCCCATTAAAATCATAACTATTACCCAGTAAATCGAAAAACTGGATATGTTTTCCGTTTTCCAAAAATCGGATTTTCGATTGACCCCAATCCTGATTAGATGGGTCTATCTGTGTGGTTGGTAAATTCCAATAGCCATTATTCTTGATATCCCAAGAAACAAGTTGGCTCCCATGGGAATAAACAAGCAAATCGCTATTCGGCGAAAATTCGATCGTAGTAACTCGTGCGCCCACCGTAGAGGTGATAACCGGAAGTAATGTGTTTGAGTTTAGATCCACCCGGTAAAACTCATAGCTTTCGGAGATAATATTTTTTTGTACAAAAACTCCAAAAGTGTGCAACTCTGGAAGCCAAATCGCCTCCCGCAAATACCAACTTTTATTTTTGTCTAAGACCTCGTCTACTACTATTTTATTTACTTCCCCTGACACCAAGTCATAAACCAATATTTCTGTCAAGTCATCCAAATATTCATTGCCCGTCGTTTTAACCACCAGTAACTTGGTATTATCGTCAGAAAAAGCACCTGGGATGGACGAGTTGTAATGATACCAGTAACCAAACCCACGCCCAGAAAATGAAGTTATTAAATCTATTTTGCTTCGATCCTCATTGAATTGATAATAATTAATCGACCCAGAACCGTTATCGACGATTACACCTTTACTATCAGGTGTAAATCGAATGCCATATCCAGAAACTGCATTGATATACGTCCTATCCACTGCCCTCAGCAAACGGAATGTATCACCTCTCCTGAATACAAGGATGGAGTTGTCTGGTGAAAATTCTGGATATTGGAGACGAATATCTCCCAACCCGGTCCCATTGACAGTATCGAGCAACTTAAAATCCTCAACATTCCAGAACTTGGTTTGATTTTCAAATACAGCTGCCACCGTTTTTCCATCAGGATAAAAAAACAACCATTTGATGCCCTTTTCGGGTAACTCCTGCAATATTTTTCCATCCTGATGCTGCAGGAAAACTAGGTTTTCAGAAGTGTTAATTACGATTAGTTCATTGTCCGGTGAAAAAACAACGCCCCAATAGTCACCATCGGATAGAAAAATTGCTTCCCCGGTGTTGATCCGGTATAACCCGGGTTTTTGATCAGTTATGAATTTTGAAAAAACATCTTCCCAATTATTATCTGGTGTTACCTGGCACGGCCAGTAGTCCGGCCAGTTGAGATCCGTCTTAGCGAATTGAACATGGCTGATTTCTTTACCCTCAGGGAAGGACCAGGTATACCCTTGGAAACAATCCTGCGCCCTTAACTTGGTCCCGCCATCTATAAATGAAACTTTTTTGGGTTTCATTGAAGTTGGGAGAAATAATTCCCTTTCCAATGAAAACGCGTCGAGAACCAGCACGCCATTGGAGGTGTTGAACACGATCCATTTACCATCAGGAGATATTTTTACATCCAACAAATCGCCTTCCCCCAACGAAGCCAACCTGGTTAATTGGCTGATATTTTCCGCTGAGATCGGGACAGAGACCTCCGGAACTACGGGGGCGGGCAATCCAGGTCGCACAGGCGTAGCAGTTGCTCTGGTCGTCGCCGTTACTTTGCGAGCAAAGGTGGCAGAGGGCATAGCCTTTATTGTCGCTGTTGGCACAGGCGCAGCTGATTGCGGCGCGCAGGATACTAACATTAGTCCGAGCATAATGATCAACACAAATCGTGTAATTGTCTGCTTGTGAACCATAAAATAGCCTCCAAAATAATAGGTCTAATAACCTTCCATGAACCCTCTCAGAATTGTGAAAAATGCCAATTTGGGCGTGCCGTCGTCATCAAAGACACAGGCTTCAGCCTCAAGCTCGCCAGTTGCAAACTCATACCATGAGTTTTGGTCCATCATTCCCCAGAGATTGACCATTTCACAAACCCCGCTGCGCACGCACGCAGTCACCACACCGCGCCGCACCAGGCTGACAATCATGCCGGGCATGAGTTCCGGAACATTGTTGATGAAGCCGTGCACCAAACCGATGACCTGCAGGGCATTAAAGCCGGCAACGGTTGGGATGGAAACGCCCTTGGCGGTTTGGTGGTCCAGATTTTTGGTCGCCTNNCGCTGCTGATGATCCTGCCCGTGCCAAACAACCAAGTGATGATTTCTTTGAACAATTCTATAAGATCCCTAAAAATCTCGTGTGATGAGTTGTTGTCCTATTATTTTTACCACCTGGCGTGATGCTCTTCCGCCCAGCCTATCAGGTTTTCAATCCTCAGAGTCTCACCGCCATCCGTGACCGCTGTTCCATTATAGGTCCCGAACATCTGGTGCACCTGGCTGCCCAGCACCAGCGCTTCGGTCTTTGCCACCCGCTCCAGGAAGGGCGTAAAGGTCAGGTCCAGCCGTCCATCCGGCGAGGTCATGCGCCAGGGCGCTTTGAAGTCCTTGTTGTCGTACTTAAAATCCACCTGCCCAAGCTTGTGAACTTTGCCGTCCAGGATAATGGCGTTTTCAGTGGCTGCCGAGGTATCGCCAAAGCCATAACCGAGGTTCAGACCGAAGGTGCGTCTATCCGCCAGGAAACCGGACGCGGACGCCCACACCCAGAAGGAGTTGTACTCCCAGACCCCGCGCCCCCAGTCCAGGCTGGCAAGGGATGATTCTGGCTCAAGTTCAAACTTCTGCCCCAGCGCTTCCACAAAACCTGTCACCGGCATGCAGTTGATTTTGCGGTTGTAATAGAAGCGCTTGCCGCGGATGGGGATGACAATGGTCATGGATTCGTGCTCAGGGGTGGGGGAGATGGTCAGTTGGGCAGCCAGGTCTCCCTCTGGAAAGCCCGCCCAGCGCACATCCAAACGCCGTTCGCCATCCTCCGCCACAAATGTCAACGCTGCTTTTTCGCTCATAAAGCTGCTCTCACCCGCATCACTGTTGCGCGCCAGGCGCACGCCGCTGGCAAAGAGCGGGTTAATGGTCTGCTCCCACATCTTGCGAGCGCTAAAATCAATCACGTAAGCAAATACCGGTCCCAGGTAACCTACATCTGAAATGGTAAAACTAAAGAAATGGGTGGGGGTGGTAATGGCATAATAATCCCAGCGCTTGATGCGCATCTTTTGCCAGAAGCGGGTCAGCGGTGGATAAAATGCCGCCGCTTCCAGGTTGCAGTCCAACAGCGGTTGGGTGCTCCAACCCGCGTCGGTCAACGTGCCGTCCGCCTTCAGTAGAGGCGCCGGCGTGGTAATACGATGTTGTTCGCTCATGGGGATTCCCTCCAGGATGAAGTGCTTATATTATAGAGGATATTGAGATTAGATGATTAGTCAATAGAGAGCAGAGATTTGGAAAAAGTGATTAGTGATTCGTGATCAGAGAGCAGGTCGTACGTATGACCTACTCTCTATTCTCTACGCAACTGCTCTCTTTTTTTCCACTGAGCACTAAGCGCTAACCACTAAG
>DFYN01000065.1:4442-14698 GCA_002383615.1 Anaerolineaceae bacterium UBA4081 | reverse complement strand
TATTCGTTTTTTTTTGAAACGAATCAAATCACCTTTATACCGTATTTTGGTGAGTGATTTTTGTAGGGGAGGGTCTTCCCTCGAAAATTATCTCGGGCTGCAACCTTCGCAAAGACCCTCCCCTACCTTACCCTTATTACTTTCGGTTTTGTAACCCGATTAATCTTCGCGTGTCTTTGCGTTTCTTTGCGACTCGCGTTCTATGCACCCTGTAAGGGTTGCGGTTAAAGAGGTCTCTCTCCTAAAGGTCCGCCGCCCTCCAGCGTCCACGCCAGCGGGAACACAAACGCCGCCTGCAGTTCCGCCAGCGCCGTCCGCGCCATGCGGGCATCCGCCTCGTCCAGCCCCAGCGCCTCAAACTCATCCTCATCCAGCGCCAGCTGCCTGCCGTCCGGGTACACCAGCAAGTCCAGCGCCAGGTCCACATAACGGACTTCGCCACCCACCACCTCAGCCGGCTTGGTCACGTTGCAATACCAGCCCTTCAAGCGGTCATCATCCACATCGTGCATTTCCAGGATGTTGTACCAGCGGTCAGTATAAAATAATTCCACAAACCGGTCGCCCATCCGAAACGGCACCCCGTGAAAGTCAAAGCCCTGCCGGTTGAACCGCGCTTCCAGTTGCAGCCAGCCTGCTCCCTCTCGTTGAAAAACACCGCTATAGCGGAACACTTCCCTGCCCGCCGTGTCCAATTTGACCACTTCCAGCGGCTTCATTCCGCACCTCCCAGGCACAGCACCGAGTCGGGGTTCAGCCATAACGTGATGACATCACCCACCACAGGCGCATCCGGCAGGGTGAAGTGCATCTCCATCTCACCCACCGCCAGCACCACCGCATAGCCCTCACCGCGAAAGACCACATCCTTGACCCTGCCTGTCAATGGACTGGACACGCCATCTCCTTTTTCCAGGCTCTGGGTCGGTCGAATCAACACCGTCACGCGGCTGCCCACCGCAGGCAGCTCTCCGCTGCAGCCCGCCATCAGAACCCCCGCCTCAGTCCTGACCCGTAAGGGATGGTCGTCCATGACCTCGCCCTCAATCAAGTTGGTCAGCCCGAAAAACCCCGCCACCCAGGCAGAGCGAGGATGCGTATAAACCGCCTGCGGGGTATCCGCCTGCTCCACCCGCCCGTCGTGCAGCAAAATCAATCGGTCAGCCAGGGCAAAGGCTTCGCCCTGGTCATGGGTCACATAAATCGCCGGGATGCCGGTTTCATGCAGCAAGCGGCGCAACTCGTCCAGCAGTTCGTCGCGCAGCGCCCGGTCCAAAGCCCCCAGCGGTTCATCCAGCATCAACAAACGCGGTCTGGGCGCCAGGGCGCGCGCCAACGCCACCCGTTGTTGTTCTCCACCTGAGAGCTCGGTCACGCGCCGGTCAGCAAACGCGGTCAGGTTCACCTGCGCCAGCGCCGCTGCCACCTGCTCCCGCAGGCTCTCACCACCCNNCCGTTGGTGCACGGGTACACCCGCCAGGTCCTGCCCTTGCCAGAGCACGCTGCCTGCTTCGGCTTGTTCCAGCCCGGCGATGATACGCAGCAAGGTCGATTTTCCGCTGCCGGAGCGCCCTAACAGGCAAACCGTCTCGCCTGCTGCTGCGCTAAAGGAAACGCCCTTCAATAGCGGCTGTCCCTCGTAACTCTTTTCAATATTGCGTAATTCCAGTAAAGGTTCACCCATTGGTTTTCTCCCCTTCGTTGAGAAAGCGCGACAGTTGTTCAATTCCCAGGATGCTTAACGCACACACCAACATCAGCAAAGTCGCCATTGCCAGAGCTTGCCCGTAATTGAGCGCACCGGGCAGGCTGATAAAACGTGAGATCGCCACCGGCAGGGTCGGCGTTTCCGGACGCGCCAGGAAGGACGTAGCGCCAAACTCACCCAGCGACAACGTGAATGAAAAGATAGCGCTCACAACCGCTGCCCGCGCCAAAATCGGCAATTCAACCGTGCGCCATACCTGGAACGGGGATGCGCCTAATACCGCCGCCGCCTGGCGCAATGACACCGGGATGCCAGCCAGGGCAGGCTGCAGCGTGCGCACCACAAACGGCAGTGCCACCAACGTGTGCGCAATCGGGATCAGCAACGGGAAAGTTCGCACATCCAAAGGTGGGCGGTTGAACACCGCAATGAAACCCAACCCCAGCGTGACTGCCGATGCACCCAACGGCAGCATCAAGACGGGGTCCATGATACGGGCGAGCTGGCTGCGGCTGCGCAGCGCCATCGCCGTCAGGGTGCCCAGCGGAACAGCCATCAGTACCGTTGCCAGACCGTACAGCAAAGAATTCACACCCGACTGGATGGGCGGCACATAGAAGACGCTCTGCCGGCGGTTGATGAACAACTCCTGATAAGCGGACAGCGTCCAAACCGTGTGTCCGGAAGCATCCATCAGCATGACTGAGCGCAGGACAAGTGCTATCAATGGAAGTAATTCAAGCAGGATCAGGAGGGTGAGCATCCCCGCGACAAAAACGCGTTCCCAACCGCTGTGCGGCTGACGCGCGCCTTCACCTTTCAAGCGTGGGATGAGGGGAATGGACTGTTTGCCCACCGCCCGGCTGTAAAGAATTGATATACCCAGGGTACACAACAGCTGCACACCGGACAGCAACCCAGCCATGGGCAGGTTGAGCATTTGGACGGCTTGCATGTAGATCTCCACTTCCAGCGTAGCGTATTGGGGACCGCCCAATAGCAGCACCACGCCAAAACTGGTGAAATTGAACAGGAAAACCAGCATGGCTGCAGCCAGAATGGCGGGACGCAACAAGGGCAGCGTCACCAACCGCATCGTCTGCCAGGGAGAAGCGCCTAATACGCGGGCTGCCTGTTCCACGCGGGTGTCCAACTGTGCCCAGGCGCTGCCCACCACGCGAATGATGACTGGCGTATTGTAAAAGACGTGTGCCAACAGGATAATCCCCAGTGTGTTGAGGAGGTGGATCGGAGCTTGGGTCAGGTTAAACAACTTCATCAAGAGCAGGTTCAACCAGCCATTGGGACCCAACAATGCATTGAACCCAGCCGCAGCCACAACAGTGGGCAGCATGAATGGCAGCACCACCAGGGCGTTCAAGAGACCGCGCCCTGGAAAACGAAAGCGTGCAAACAGGTAGGCAGCCGGCAGCCCAACCAGCAAAGTGAGCAGCGTCGAAAGGGTGGCTTGACCAAAGGTGAACGCCAGGGGACGCCATACCCGCCCCAGGTTAAGGTGCGCCTGGTCTGTGAAAACCTGTGCACCCAGGCGCAGGATGGAAGCCAGGGGAATGAAGAAAAACACCAGCAGGAACGCCAGCGGCAGCAGCCATAACAACCACTGCCACCGCCATCGGCGCACCAACTGCAACAACCCACTCACCGCAGGACAGCCTCGGTCCAAGCCTCAATCCAGGTTTCCCGTCCAGATGTGATTTCCGCCGGAGTGAGCCTGGCGGGCATCTCAGGAATGGAAGCATACTTCGAAAACGCATCCGGCAGTTTAGCCTTAGGATTAACCGGATAGACAAACATTTGCAGCGGCATATCCTCCTGGAAGGTGGTAGATAACATGAAGTCAATCCACTGCTCAGCCAGTTTTCGGTTAGGAGTACCCTTCAGGATGCCAGCAAACTCCACCTGCCGGAAACACATCCCATCCGCCAGGATAGCTCCAGTCGAAGCATCGGTCAGCGGCTCACTGGCATACACCACCTCTGCTGCCGGACTGGAAGCATACGAGACCACCAGGGGTTGCGCACCTTTACCCTGTGACCCGGAAAAACTGACCGAATACGCCGTCGACCANNGTCGCCAGCAGGAACGCCAACCCCGGTGAAGAAGTGGCAGGATTTTCAACAACCAACAAACCTCTGTACTCAGCCTTCGTCAAGTCATCCAAGGATTGAGGCAGCGCTAAACCTTGGGCTGCAAACCAGGCTTTATCATAATTCAGGCAAACATCGCCGAAATCTACTGGCACCACCCGATTTGCTGCATCCAATTGAAACTCCATCGGGATGTCCAGCAAGGCAGGGGATGCGTACGCCTCAAAGATATCTGCATCCAGTGCGCGCGACAGGAAAGTATTATCCACACCGTACAAGACGTCTGCCTGAGGCGCTGCCTTGGTCAACACCGCGCGGTTAATCATCTCCCCGGCGTCGCCACTTTTCAGGAAGACCACTTTAGCGCCCGTTTGAGCTTCAAAAGCCTGGACAACAGGCTCCGAGACCGCGAACGAATCATGCGCCATGACGGTCAGAGTCGGTTGTGAGGGTGTAGGGGTGGCAGCGGGTGAGGCACAACCAGCCAGCATCAAACCCGCAAGCAAGAAAACAAGGGTTTTATTCATTTTTACCTCTTTTTGTAATTCGGGTATGGATACACAAGAGCAAACCCAATTGAATACCCACTTTTGCATGCGCGCCCAGCATGACATTGCTGACCCCGCGCGTCTTGCCATATGTGAGGGTGTCATCCTTTAGAGGGTAAGCCAGCCCATCAGTGGTTACCCCCATCACGTTACGCTTGTCGAATGGCAGCAGCGAGACAAGATCCTCCGCCAGCCCATCAATCACACTCTGGTTTCGGATAAAGAAGACTTCCTCAATGCCGTCCTCGAACCGAATATCCATTTGTGGGTCATCAAATTGGCTGAGCAGTAGCAAGTTAGCAATGGCGTGATCAGTGCGTCCGCCCAGTGCGCCTACAATTCGGATTTGCTGCAAACCCTGATCGATGGCGTACATCAGCGCCAGCTCCAGGTCTGTTTCGTTCTTGGCAGGTGGATAATGAATGACGCGCGCATTGTTTGCTTTTGCCCAATCCAGTGCGTGCGGGTCTGCCGAATCAAGGTCGCCGATCACGACAGCAGGGTGGATACCCAGTCGTTGGCAATGCTGAAGTCCGCCATCAGCAGCGATGATGACATCGTCAAGTTGGATCCAATCGCTCAAGAACGCATCCGAATGCACCACACCATTGGCAAAAATGACTGCTCGCATCAAAAAACCTCCGCTGAACGGAGGCTGTTGTACGTGTAAGTTGCCTCCGCCGGCATTATCCGGATCAGGTCATACGGGTCGAGGGCAAATGCCCTCCTCTCAGCCATCTCTGGCTCCCCGGTCAGTTATAGGGTCAGTATAAGCGAATCTTGCTTCAAAGTCAAATGTTGGTGAAATTAAACATATGCCCTGCTTCAGCAGGGCATGAATTTAGCCGGATAAATAAATCTTATTCCAAGGGTTGCTTATTCACGTAAAAGGAAAAAACTAGAGAGTCAGCCGCTTCAATCTTTTGACACTCAACCAGGTAAATCTTGCCGCCCGATGACCAGGCGAAGTACTCTTGCAGCAAACCCTTCAAAAAATAGATGGGGAAGTGATGACCGTTAAACGGGGCGCAAGGCTGAATGGCTTGAAGCGTCCAAATCCAGCAATCAGGTTGCTCTTCCAATACACACATAAATCCAATAGGGGTTAATAACACCTCTGACAGACGTTCAAGACCCATGCGAATTCGCAAGCGGGCATGCTGCAAGCGGAAATCCAATTCAAGCAGACCCATTTCGGTGCCCATCTGGCGAATCAGATGGTTGAATGCCGCCCTGCCTACCCTGAGGGACAACCCAGAGCCCGCCGCCATGCCAAACACATCCACTAACGCAGATTCCATCTGCCCAAGGTTTCCAGCCGACANNGGGTAAAGGTGCAGAACGCATCTTATATGGTTCTCCCAAATCGAATTCTGAAGTCCCTTTTACCATATCGCCAACAACCTAATCGTGCTGAGGTTCCATTTCTTCCAGGATGCTGTAAAGTAGTTCTAACAGCACGGCTTTGACCGTATCGCGATTGGTGGCAGTGCAAGGCAGCAGCTTGATTTTCGGCTCCAATCGTAAAGCAACCCGCATGTCTTCCAAATCCCAGGCGTCAGGCATGTCTTGTTTATTAGCAGCCACCACGTAAGGTGTGGGCGCATACGCACGGAAGGTTTCAAGGATTGAGCGGGCTTCTCGAAAAGTCTCCGGGCGGTTGGAATCCACCATCACAATAAAACCAAGCATACCCTCCGATAGAATTTCCCACATAAAATCAAAACGCTTTTGACCGGGGGTTCCAAACAAGTACAGCATCAAATCATCGTCTACGGTGATCCTGCCAAAGTCCAGTGCAACCGTTGTGGTAGATTTTACCTTTTCTGCTTCCGCTGTAATTTTTCGTTCAGTCGATACAACATCAATTTCACTCACCGAGCGGATGAACTCTGTCTTTCCACTATTGAAAGGACCTGTGACTACAATTTTGACCGTTTGAGCGCTCATAATATCGGTGTGGGACTCCTATATATATTATATCGAGCGAATCCGGTCAATTAAGCGGTTGACCAATGAACGCTGCTCATCGTGGTCTTGTACAGGCATCGGTTTTACGGTGCCGGGCAATGCGCCCGTCGGGCGGATTAACTCTACAAGACCTGCTTGAATCAGGCTATACACAATCCGGCGAATTTCCATATCCCGCATCTTGGTCGCTTTGGCGATTTGTTTGATAGTGTTTTGCGGATTGACGTATGAGACGACTTTCCATTCCTCAACCGACAGGTTCACTTTTTGGATATCCATCCCCTGACGATCTGAGAATTTCAAAGCCATATCCAGCGAGGGAATTTCCTCTTGTAAGAACTCTTTCTCTTGTATCTGGCGAGAACCTTCGATAATCAGGTTTTCTAATTCAATCGATACGGGAATCCTGTACTCGGGCAATCCTGCTTCAGCATCAAATTTGAAGAAACCTTCAATAAGCGTGAAGAGACGCCTAACGACTTCCACATACATCTCCTGCACGGCATTGATGATTTCCTCCATGGTCAAGATATCTGAATTAATCAGGATAAGCCCCAACTCCATATCACCCATGGTGGTTTGGCGGCTTTGCATCTGGCGATATTGGGATGTGGTCAACTTATGGCGGCGATAAAGCACGGTGCACAGACCATCATCCTCTTGACCTAATCGGGCAAAAGTCAGGCGACCATCCAGAAAGCCCAGCTGAGCAGTTTCTTCTGGCGTCTCAATAACTAAAAGCCCGGTTTTGCGGGCTAAGTGGACCAGATTAAGCAGCTGGATGATGGTAAAATCTCGCAGATTACCTTGTAGTGCCATACACCGTCCTCAACGGCATTTGCTGAAGTCATTATACAGGCAAGGATACCCATCGTCAATTGAAGCAAAACGCGCCACCCCTTGTATAATAAACGAGTGACTTAATTATATCCATAATGAATTGAGGTTGAGTTAACTATTCTGCAATGTCAGATTCTATCGTCTGCATCTTCAACCCTTCTGCCAACCAGGGCAAAGCGAATACTCTGGAATCTGATCTGCGGCGTTTAGCGGAAGCACACCCAAATACCGAATGGATCAGAACAGCACACCCGCATCAAGCTGAAGAAATAGTCATTTCGGCTGCCAGCCAAGGCTGTAAACGTGTCATCGCCCTTGGAGGTGACGGTACTGTAAACGAGGTTGTTAACGGATTAATGCTTCTCCCGCCAGAACATAAGCCTGAATTAGCAGTGGTACCAATAGGTACAGGGAATGAAGTGGCACGAAATTTAGACATCTCTGAAAACCCACGCGAAGCTCTATTGTCTGCGTTCGAAGGCGTTCTCGGTCAAATGGATGTTGGGTATATTACTCTCCCGGATAGCATGAAAACAAGCTACTGGTTGAACACTGCTGGTATTGGTTTAGACGCCATAGTTAGCACACAGGTCCATGAATTACCACCAGTACGAGCAGACATTGGTTATTGGTCCGCATTTTTTTACGCCATTGTCTTCAACCATACACCTTTTCATATTGAAGCAGTGCTTGATAGTCAGCCAATTTCAGCAAATACCCTCATGTTTGTCGCCTGCAACGGTCGTAAGGAAGGAAAATTAATCCAGATTGCACCGAATGCTCAATGTGACGATGGTGTGTTGGAATATTCCATGCTGCGGGCTGCTTCGCGATGGCAAGTATTGGTATCTCTACCTTTCTTCATGTTAGGAAAACAATCGCTTCTCCCATATGTGTCAAGCGGCTCTTTTCAAACATTGACCCTAAAATCCAAAACTCCCTTAACTATCCATGCAGATGGCGAAACTCTTTGCAAACCCAAGGCGCACATTCATCGTGTCGAGATAGGTGTGCTGCCTCGGGCAATAAAGATTGTGCTGCCAGAAACGAAAACTGCGCCAGGCGGATGGTTTTCATTATCATTGAGGTCCATCAAATGACCTTTCTTGTTGGCTTGCCATTGAGTGCGAACCTTCAAACGCCTAATTGCTGTTTTCATAGGCTTTCTCGTTTGATCAATATTCCATGTTAACACTCGCCCAAACCTTACAAGGTCTTGATTTAGGTTTCTTGCGGATTATTGCCCATCACTGGGGAATAGAGCTCAAGGCTCCAGATGCTGCCTCAGCCCGAGCTGCCCTACTGGACGCAATCCTGGCACCAGGATTGGCAACGGAAATTTTGGAGACCTTGCCGCAGGACGCACAAGAAGCTTTAATTGCGCTGGCACAAAACGGCGGAAAAATGACCTGGTCTCAATTCACCCGCCGTTTTGGTGAAGTGCGCCTGATGGGAGCCGGCAAGCGCGACCGGGAACGACCTGACTTGACTCCTAAATCCCCAGCCGAAGTGTTATGGTACCGTGCCTGGGTTGGTCAGGCATTCCTCGTTGAAGGAACAGAAACACCTGAGGAGTATGCCTACATCCCGTCTGAACTCCTGGATGTCATTCCTGTTCCAGCGTTGGTTGGCGCTGGCAGGCTGGGACGCGCTGCCTTACCAGCTGAGTATGCCGATATCAAACCTGCCAGCGATAGAATATTAGATGACGCAACCACCTTGTTGGCAGCCCTGCGAAATGGCTGGAAATTAGCAGATATCCCAGCGACATTCTCCAGTATCCCGCGTGAACCCCTCATGAGTCTGTGCCAGGCTGCCGGTCTCGTGACCGCCAAAGGACAGGTGGTCGCTGAAGCGGCGCGCCATTTTCTCGAATCCCCTCGAAACAAGGCGTTGGCTTTTTTAGTCCAGAGTTGGCAAGTATCCAACACCTTCAACGAACTTCACCTACTACCCGGGTTGATATGCGAAGGTACCTGGCAGAATAATCCGCTAGCCACCCGGCAGCAGGTCTTGTCCTGGCTGAAGGAGTTGCCCCAAAATAAGTGGTGGAGCCTGGATAGTTTTATCAGCGCCATCAAAGACCAGGAACCCGATTTTCAGCGCCCGGCAGGAGATTATGAGTCTTGGTTGATAAGGCAAAAAGAAAGTACTGAATTTCTGCATGGATTTTCCAGTTGGGATGCAGTGGATGGCGCATTGATACGATTTATCATTACTGGACCATTGCACTGGTTAGGGTGGATGGACCTGGCTGAGACTACCGGCAAACCTGAAGTGACTGCTTTTCACCCTTCCCGCCGGGCAACTGCTTTTTGGAACGACCAGGTACCAGACTTCGCTGATAAGGAAGACCAACCCGTCCTCCTATCCAGTGATGCCACCATCCGCGTGCAACCGCTTTCACCCCGATCCGTCCGCTATCAAATTGCCCGTTTTGGCGAGTGGGTCCGCAGCAACGAACGCGAACATATCTACCGCCTCACACCCGCCTCACTGGAAGCTGCCCAAAAGCAGGGTTTGAAAATTACACACCTCCTGACGTTGCTCAAAAGGCACTCCGGAGGTCCCATACCACCAAGTGTAATCCAGGCGCTGGAACGCTGGGAAGCATCAGGTGTGCAGGTCAAGCTTGAGTCATCCACCTTGCTGCGGAGCGCTACGCCTGACGCCCTTGTAGCTTTGCGAGCCTCACGAGCCGCCCGCTATATCGTGGAAGGATTGACACCCACTACTGCCCTTATCCGCCCTGGCAGCGAACAAGCGGTGTTGACAGTATTGGCAGAATTAGGCTATTTGGGGGTCTGGGTAGCAAACACATCCAAGGAATAGTTCGTTCTATAAGGGAATTCACCGAATATAAGATTTATCCCTATACGCCTGCTTAGAAAATCCCAGTNNCCTGACATGGATAATCCAAAACGTGTTCAACATGAATCCAAAGTGCTATGAAGTATCCATTGCTGATACATGATTTTTTATGAAGATGGCGTGTAAAAAAACCGCTCATAAAAAATAGCGGTTTTATCACAACATTCAAAAATTGAAAAATTTATCTTAATGAGAAAGCCTCATAATACA
>DFYN01000065.1:2406-4372 GCA_002383615.1 Anaerolineaceae bacterium UBA4081 | reverse complement strand
TTTTGATATTCAGAGATTAGGTCCTTATATATACCAGCTTCGGGACCCAAAAAGGAATAATAAAAATCAATTTCCTTATCGGGGTGGTCTTCTCGCAAGTAGGCAATAAAAGGTGTCACCCCAATGCCGCCCGCAACCCAAAGTTGTTTTTTCTTACCATTTGCAAAATCCATTAATCCATAAGGTCCTTCAACAGCAGCTTGGGTTCCAATTGTTAATGAATCATAAAGTTGTTTCGTAAAATCCCCTGAGATTTTTGTGGTGAAAGTAATTGCTTTATCGGTTCCACCGGAAATTGTAAATGGGTGCGGTTCAGATTCAATTCCCTCTTGGAAAACTTTAACGAAAGCAAATTGACCTTTGAAAAAATTAATAGGTTTTTCCAGAGTCACTTCCCATTCAAGAACATTGGAGTTCAATTTGGAAATATTCGTTACCGTGCCCCTGTACTTAAACTTCAATTCCTTAGCAAAGAAAATGTTGTAAATCGCGGATAATATACCAATCAGGGCTGTAAACGCGGTCCAAAAACTAAGTAAGGTAGGTTGCGTTAATGGAATGTGACTGGAAATATACATATGGAACAATCCCACAAGATATGGAATGATCATGAACTTGTGAGAGAAATGCCATTTTTCATAGGGTAGTTTCTTGAAAAACAGGGTTAATGCAATTAATAACGCAAATAGAAATACGCTTAACCCTCCAGTAAGGACGCGTAGATTAATTTGATCAGAAACTTTCAATTGATCTGAAATGATCAGGTGGATGAACAGAAATCCCATAGAGGTAATAGCCAGCATCTTGTGATATCTATACATCTTATCTAATCCGCCGAACCATTTTTCTATGGTTTGATTTCGGGTTGAAAGGACGAAATTCATAAAAAAGCCATTCAATGCCAAACCCGCAAAAAGGTGNNCATTTGAAACAAAAGCTATTTTTAACGCTTGGTTTTTTGCAGCAGTCGGAAGAGGTGTGGCAGTTGGAAAGGACGTGGAGGTAGGCTGTGGCGTAGGACTGGCAGCGGCCAGTGTCTGCTCAATGCCTTGCTGAATAAGTGTAGCTAATGCATTGGCATCTTGTTCAGCCTTTACTCCACAAGCGCTTAAAATCAAGGCTACAAGTACGATAAAAATTGATTCCCGCTTCATTTTTCCCTCCCCTTACCCTGTGAGTGAAGTATAAAATAACGAAATTCCACCTCTGATACTTTTGCNNTCTGTTTCATCTTAATCCTCTCTTAAATAGTTACACGGATTGACGCGTTGCAAAAATTGTCAACCTCGTTGGTTCTGATCCTACAGGTCGCATAATTTAATATTGCTGAAATTCCACCTCTGATACTTTTGCCAACATTCTCATCCCAGAAGGTGATGGTCGTGACTGAACCCGCTTAAGTTTAGCATGGTTTTCTCCATTTGCATGGCATTTTAACGATCCCATTTTATTAAATCGGATGTTAGTTGGTGCCGACGTGGAATCCAGGTATAATTTTGTTACGTAGGTTGGCATAATTCCGATTTCAGAGGTGACCCTTGTCTAAAAGATTAGATTGGATTCATGAAGAACTCACCGGACTTAAAGATGCCGGACTGTACAACCGCATTCGGACTATTTCATCCCCGCAAGGCGCCTGGTTGGTGGTGGACGGTCAGCGCGTACTTAATTTTTGCTCAAACAATTACCTGGGGCTTGCCAACCATCCGCGCATGGTAGCTGCCGCCAAGGATGCCGTTGATCGGTTCGGCGTGGGACCGGGTGCGGTGCGTTCCATCGCAGGGACCATGAGTTTGCATCTTGAACTTGAAAAACGGATGGCTGCCTTCAAGCATGCTGAAGCCGCCATCACATTCCAATCTGGATTTACAGCCAACTTGGCGACCATTCCGGCTCTGGTCGGCAAGGAAGATGTCATTTTCTCAGATGAGTTGAATCATGCCAGTATCATCGACGGAAGCCGTCT
>DFYN01000065.1:0-2311 GCA_002383615.1 Anaerolineaceae bacterium UBA4081 | reverse complement strand
GTGCTGGGTAAAGGTGGACGGGGTATTGTAGACCACTTCAACCTGCATGGTAAAGTGGATGTGGAAGTTGGTACCTTCTCGAAAGCCTTTGGTGTGATGGGCGGTGTGGTTGCAGGAAACGCCACCATCATTGAGTGGCTGCGCCAAAGGGGTCGCCCATTCCTGTTCTCCAGCGCGGTCACGGCAGCGGACGCGGCTGCCTGTATCGCTGCGGTGGATATCCTTGAAGAATCAACCGTCCTGGTGGATCGCTTGTGGGATAATGCCCGGTACTTTAAGGCAGAAATGCAAAATTTAGGCTTTGACACCGGACTGTCCACCACACCCATCACCCCGGTCATGTTGGGTGAAGCAACCCTTGCGCAAGAATTTAGCAAAGCCTTGTTCACGGATGAATATGTCTTTGCCATGCCAATCGGCTTCCCCACCGTCGCCAAAGGTAAAGCCCGTATTCGGGTCATGATTTCTGCTGCCCACGAGAAAGTGGACCTTGAGCAAGGTCTGGCGGCATTTGCTGCTGTCGGTAAGAAATTGGGCGTAATTCACTAGGCTCTGAGTACACCCATAACAACAGGGCTGGAAAACTCCAGCCCTGTTGCATGATTCCCTGCGATGATCCATAACCTGAAACAGAACAGGTATTTAGCCCGAATCTTCGGATTTATTTTTCAGCAAACGGGTCATAGGTGGGGTTGGTTCCCGCCCACACACAACTTGCCTGATTGTTCAAGGCGCAGACACCTGCATGCGAACAGCGATGTGCACCCAAGCGTGCCGGCTGGTCCGGCATGGATTCGGGCGGGTAGACTGCCTCAACCTCAAGACCAACCTCACAGCCAGCATGTTCACAATAACGGATTTTTTCAGTTTGCCAGACAATGGTTCCCATCGCACACCTCCTATAATTCAACCTATTGTACTCCAATTTACCACCAAATAACCAGGGAGCGATTATTTGGCTACCAATTGCAAAACACGCCCACCTTGATGATCCAAAAGGTATATCTCACCTACTGAATCCACGCCAAAACCAGAAATATTGACACCCACCTGCCAAAGTTGCTGCGCTTGCCAGGTGCCATTTGGCATCTGGATCAAGCCACTGACTGTGCCTGAGCAATAATCACCAAATAAGTACACGCCGCGCAGGCTCGGTAATGTTGAACCGCGGTAAACCGAGCCGCCCGTGACTGAGCAACCCTGGTCATGGGCATACTCATAAATGGGGTCAACTAATTGTGTGTCAGTAGGGATATCGCCCGCGAATGCATGCAACCCTTCGCGCAAATTCCACCCCAAATTGGCACCACCTTCGTCTGCTCGCAGCATGTCAATCTCTTCATACTTATTCTGCCCCACGTCGGCAATGAAGAGGTTGCCAGTCTGCGGGTCAAAAGAAAACGTCCAGGGATTACGCAGCCCAAACGCCCAAATTTCCGGCGCACCACCTCCGGCTGCAAAGGGGTTCCCAGATGGAATAAGATAACCTTTTTGCGGGCTGACATCTATCCGTAAAATCTTACCCAGCAGAGTCTGAGTGTTTTGACCATTACCCTGCGGGTCACCACCAGAGCCGCCATCGCCAAGACCAATATAAAGGTAGCCATCCAAACCAAACGCCAGTTGACCGCCATTATGGTTGCTAAAGGGTTGTGCCACTGTCAAAAGGATTTCTTCACTGGCAGCGTCTGCGGTCAGTCCATTGATGACATTGTATCTGGAAATCACCGTCTGACCATTCTTACCGGTGTAATTGATATAAAACCGTTGTGAATCTACGAAATCTGGTGGAAAAGCTAACCCCAACAAGCCCTGCTCGTTGCCGTCAGCATAAACCTTGCTTTGGATGTCTAAAAATGGTTCTCGCACCAAGGCGCCATTATCCAGAACCCTGATGCGCCCTGGTTGCTCCACAATGTAGATCCTGCCACTATCATCGTTGGCATGGGTCAGTACGCTCGGATGGGTCAGCCCACTGGCAACCTCACGCCACTGGTAGGCATCCGGGTTGGGAAACACAGATGCGTAAGTGGGTTCTGGTGTGGCTTGGCTGTTTTGNNGCGTTTCGTCAGGGGCGGGATATACTTCTTCGCCGCCATCGGTGGGCATAAAATCTGGCGTGTCGGTTGCGGGCAGCGGGGCTGGATAAGCCGTCGCGGCAGGCGGTAATGTCGTTGCTGGCTGGCAGGCACTTGCCAGAATAGCCAATACAATTCCTATCCCCCAGGCATACCTTAATCTCATCCCGTGCCATCCGGTTGTGAGCCGCTTCCGTCCACTTCCCGTGGTTGAACATCAATCACCACTTCCG